>CAYJCI010000045.1:8438-13127 GCA_964368595.1 uncultured Desulfovibrionaceae bacterium | reverse complement strand
GTATGACATTATTAATAATGTACCCAAAGAAAGTATTTTTGGCCAAGGTATTTTAGATGTGGGCAAGGCTATGGGGGGCATTGCACAGCTTGATGCTAACCGCATGACAGAAGATCATGTGCTAGATATACCCGAACTTGGAGCAGGCACAAAGGATGCCATAATGACCCTTAACACCGCTGGCTATAATGCAGAGTTTAGTAATGATATTGAGCAATTTACATGGGATGATACGTACCATCATGCTGAATACAAAACTTCTGGCATAACAGGCTTAAATGATGCAGCACGGGCTTTAGATGGTAAGGATATAGGCATTAGAAAAAGTGGTGCTGGGCGGCTTATCCTTTCAGGTGATAATACATATGCTGGTGCTACCATTGTTGAAGGCGGAGAGCTAACCATTGCTAAGCGTGCCAATGGTACAGGCGGCATTTTGCAAAATTCTTCTACCATTGTGCGTAGCCAAGGTAGATTATCAGGAAATGGCACAATTGATACAAGGCTTATAAACAGTGGCATAGTTGCCCCTGGCTTGTTTGGTATTGCAAACACCAGTGTTGCTGGTAATAGGGTTTTAACTGTTGAAAATTATACCCAACAACCTGACGGAACTTTGCAAATTTATTTTGACACTCAGGGTAATCATGGTCAGCTAAATGCCACAGCTACAAATAGCTTGGCTGGCAAACTTATGCTTAGCCCAATGGCAGGATTTTATACAAATGGCAGTAGTTATAATATAAAAGCCATTGAAGGTGTTGCACCAGCTGGCGCATTTAGTAGCACAGGTATTGAAAAAATTTCACCCACATTAAATTTTGCGATAACAGCTCTTAATATAAACGATTATAGAATCAGCATGAATCGCGCACAGGATGCCTATAGCCAGTATGCTAAAGATGGAAGAGGTGGGGAAATTGGTGTTGCTTTGGCTCAAATTGACGATATTGCCAGCGGTGATATGCAAAACCTTTTGACTGTATTAGATTTTTCAGACCCAACTGGGCAAATGGTTAGTCAGGCCTTAACTGAGCTTAGCCCAGAAACTTATGATGTTTTGGGGCAAGCAAGCCTTAGGCAACAGGGTGATTTTAATAATTTTATCATGCAGCGCATGATTGCTATTAATAGGCAAATTGCACCTGTAACTAAGACCGTTGCCGAAGCCCCAAGCGGCATTGCCGCAGGTGATGCTGCCATCCCCCAACCCTCTTATCAAGTTTGGGGGCAAGTTATTGGTTCAACATCACGTCAAGGCGCTTATGATGATATTTCTGGATATGTAAGCAGTGGAGTTGGATTTGTTACTGGCATTGACTATCGCTTTAATCATGGTTTAACAGCGGGCATGCATGCCGCTACCTCCACCCGCAGAACCACTGCCCTTGGTAATTTAGATTCTAATACTGATACAGATAGCCTATCGCTTGGGCTGCAAGCACATCTTGCACCTGATAATTGGGATGATTTCTACATAATGGGCCAAGCTCGCCTTGGCTTTGAGCACAACAACATGCAACGTACAGTTGCAATTGGTAGCTTTTCACGTACCAATAATAGTGAATGGACAGACTTTGTGGGCAGCTTGCTCCTAGGTGGTGGTAAGGATTGGAGAGTTAATGATTTTACACTTGGCCCCTTGCTTTGGTTGGAATATTCCTTCATGCAAAGACCAGAAATTACAGAAGCTAATGGCATGTCCACAAGGCTTAAAATAGAAGGCAATACCTATGATAGCCTGCGCTCTGGCCTCGGCTTTCATGCGGGCTATACCAGCATTGTATCGGAAAAGCTCACTCTTGATTTTGACCTTATGGCAAGTTGGCAACATGAATTACTTGATGGCAATGTAACCAACAAGGCATCCTTTGTTGATTATAGCAATTCTCAATTTAGCAGTGAAATGCCACTGCTTGGGCGAAATACCTATGGTTTGCAGGCAAATATTCGCCTAACCCATATTGGTAATTATTTTGCTGAATTTGATATTGGTGGTGAAGTAAGCGATGCTAACGGTCAGGGCTTATACTTTGGGCTTAAACTTGGATATAATTTTTAACTAGCCAGTACCGTCTACAATATTGCTGAATATTTATTTAAACTGTGTAAATAACAATTACATTCTGCTAAAGAAATCGCAAAAAAATGTGCTTTTACTCTTTGAAGGGCAAAAGCACATTTTTTATGATTGTAATTTATGAAACTAAGCTCTTTTACTAAGCCTCTCTATTGGAGGATGTTTCTTGCAAGTTTGCAATGACTGAGTCAAGCTTTTCCGCTTGTTGCATCAGGTTGTGAGTAATACTTGATGAAGTGTTAACTCCGCTAACTGTTTGCTCAGTGATTTGCTCCACAGAATTAAGAGCACTAGAAATATCCACACTATCCTTTGATAGGTCAGAAACTGCACCAGCAATGGTGTGCACCTGTTCCACATTCTCTTGCGCTAGGGCCACAATGCTTTTTAGTGCTTCCCCAGCTTCCCCAGCTAGCTCAGTAGCATTGTTTACTGCAGAGTAGGTATTGTTCATATTAATATCATTTTGAGTCGAGGCTTCATGTATTTTATTAATAGCCAAGGTTACATCGCCAGTGGCAAGCATGGTTTTTTCAGCAAGCTTGCGAACTTCATCTGCAACAACGGCAAAGCCGCGACCACTGTCCCCAGCTCTTGCAGCCTCAATGGCGGCATTTAGCGCAAGGAGGTTGGTTTGGTCTGCAATGTCGGTAATAGTTTCAACAATTTTATTAATATCAATAGTTTGTTTGTGTAACTCGCTCATGGCAGAACGCATGATATTTGCATTTTCAGTTACATTTTCATTGGCCTCAATTACAGCTTGCACTTTCATTTCGCCCTCAAGGGCAATATTTCGGGCTTGGTCTTCTTTTTGAGCGGCATCATCGGTAAGTTGCATAATTTTATTAAAAGTGCTTACCATAATGCTTAAGGACTCACTAGTTTTCTTCATTTGCACCATTTGCTCTTTTGTGCCTTCGATAATGTGATCATTCTCTAGGCCAAGCTCTTGAACTGCATTGTTTAGTGCTAGTGAAATACTCGCGGCATCATGCGATGTTGCTAAAATAGAATCTAGTATTTTAATAATTTTTGCTTGCTGGGCTTCACTTTCGCCCCTTGCAGCATCAGAGGCAAGCATTTGTTCTTTAGCAAGTTCGCTTGCTTCTTCAGCTTGTTGAATTTTTTGTCTTAGTGAAATAACCATGGCTCGCAATGCATCTGCAAGTACGCCAATTTCATCATTACGCGTGAGCTCTAATTGCTTATCTAGCTCACCAGCACTCACGTCTTGAGCAAATTGTGCTGTTTCCTTTAGCGGATTTACAATGCTACGAATGAAAATATAAGCACATATTAATGAAATAACAGTTAAAACTAGTGAAACTACTATGCTGGTAATCGTTGCGGTGGTAACCTCTTTCATGAACTCATTTTCAGAGGCTTCGGTGATAAGGTAAAAACCAAGAGATGGGATATGCGTGCTTAAAGTGTATCTTGTGTCACTTTCGCCATTGGTTTCGCCATCAATTTCAGCAAAATATTCAGCCTTACCCTGCATTTTAGGGAAAAGTGCAGCGTATTGTGGATATACGTCAACAATGTTTTTGTTAACAAACGTTGTGTCAGCGTGGAAGCGAATTGTGCCATTTTCTTCAACACAGAAAGTATTACCGCCAGCCCCAATGGAGCGTGAGCTAAGTTCTTTTGCAAATTCGCGAATATCTATGGAGATAGATAGTAGGCCTGCAAATTGTCCATTGTGTTCTACTCGTCTGTTGATAAAAGCTTTGTAGCCCCAAACTGGATCATTAACGTAAACAACAATATTGCCATCTACCTTGCTATCACGAAAACCAGAAAACCAAGTATCTTTTTCAGTTACGCGATAAGACCAATCCCTTTTATTCCCAACTAAGTCTGTATATTGCTTAGTTTGATTGGAAACAAAGTTTGCACCAAGCACGTCATAGGTAGAAAGTATACTTTCAAGCATTTCATAGATAGTTTCAAGGTCCTCGTTGGGTTCGCCTTTTGCTATCCAGTTTTGTAATGCAGGGCTTTTAATAATCAGGCTAATAGCTCTACCAGCTTCTAAAACTTTGTCGTCAATTTCGTTAACAATTTGTTGCGAAATGAGTGGGAGCTGTTGTTTGACAAGCTGATCCTTCATACTACCATAATAAAACATAGAGTTTATGAAGATAGTAACCGCAGCCACCATAAGAAGCACGCTTCCTATGAAAATATTAAGTTTTTTCTCTATTGAAAACATAGTGATTACCTTTACATTAAAATGGAAAATTTATCTACCCCTTTGTATCGACCAAAATTTACAAAAGATTAGGCTATCAGTACTAAAATTCATGCTTTAGCACATTTCAAGTAATTTGCTATGATTTCATTGTTACTATTTTTGCAAATTATCAGATAAGGTTTTTTGAATCTCTTCAAAGACTAAAGCATTTCCAGCTTTATTAAAGTGAAAATCTCCACGTATAAAATTATCATTAATTACCGCGCTAATACTTGTTGCTTCTAATTTGTCATAAAAAATATTGTTAGCATTGATGAACTTATAACATGCTGATTTTTTGCAAAAATTTTCCCAAAGAGTTACGCCTTCATGATTTCTTTTTGCATGCATGAGTTGCGCAGGCCAAGGG
>CAYJCI010000045.1:0-8338 GCA_964368595.1 uncultured Desulfovibrionaceae bacterium | reverse complement strand
GGTAAAATCTAGGGCAAACCAACAAACAACGCTAATGAACAGTATTGTTGTAATATTTTTAATGTTTTTCATGTTTTATAACTGAGTTTTATGTTAATATAATGTGTGAAACAACAACTAAAGCTTAAGGTAAACAGCCTCATGCGCACGGGCTACATTTTCTAACGAATAATTATTGCATACATGCACGCGACCATTTTGCCCCATGTTTTTGGCAAGGGTATCATCATTAAGTATCTTCAACATTGCCTTTGCCAATTCTTCTGGCTTACGTGGTGGTACAAGTAGGCCTTGTTTTTCATGTTCTATCATATCTGGTATGCCAGCAACTGCAGTTGCCACAATTGGTAGCTCGCAGGCCATGGCTTCTAATAAAACATTGGGCGTGCCTTCGGATATGGATGATAAAACAAACATTTTGGCCTGTTGCATGTGTTCTTGCACTTTGAAACTCGCACCATAAAATATAATATTATTATCAAGGCCAAGCACTGAGCTAAGCTTTTGTGTATTTTGGAATAATGGTCCATCACCCACCAAGTGCAGGCGTGCATCTGGCATTTGCTTTTGAACTATGGAAAAAGCTTTTAACAAGGTGTTGTGGTCTTTTTCTTCCACCATGCGGCCAACGCATAAAATATCTGGAGTACTTGTCTTTTCAGCTGGCGGGGAGAAAAATTCAACATTTACACCATTGGTAATAAAATGCACTCGGCTTTCTGGAACACCTAAATCTTGCAAAGCTATTTTAATGGACTTAGCATCACAAATATGATTGTGCGCAAGCGGCCATAAAAATTTTTCATGCTGTAGGCGTATATTGCCTTGCCCTTTACAGCCACCAACAATAGCAGGTAAATTTAATATTTTTCCTAAAATTCTACCCCAAACATTGGGAAATACTGTGCAAAGATGAATTAAGGCTGGGCGCTTTTTGCGTAATTCTTTCCAAAGGGCATAGGCTGCTAGAAAGGGGCGAAGTGTGGCATCGTGTCGTAATACTTTTACTTTGATATTTGCTTCTTCAGCTTGTGGGATTAAAGCATCGCCTGCTCTAACTGTCCAAATCTCGGGCGTAAAGAGCGTCTTGTCTATATGTTTTGCAAGTTCAAGGACTTGCCTTTGAGTTCCACCAAAGTTCATCTCCTCCAATATAAAAACCAGAGGTGTGGGCTTTGCCTGCGATTTTATTGTACTTTGCGTCATCTAACCCTCGTTTAGGGGTGCCAATCACCAGCTAGGTCATAGGCATCATTAGGTAAGTATGGAATATTAAAGTCCTTTTTTGTGGCAAATTGGCCCAAGGTAATTCCGCGTACAGGCACTTGCTTATGCAGCCATTGCAAAAACTTTTTGGCCCGCAAGATTACTTTATCCACACTTGCTTGAGTTGGTAAATGTGGTGTTGCGCCTGCGGCAATTTCTGTGGAATGCCATGTTAAATTAAGGACTTTATCACCACGTGCAAGCATGACTTTTGCTGCAGCCATCATATACGCAAGGTTATGGTGCACAGGGCTTGGTAGCATTACTAGGGTTTGATGCCAGCTATGCTTTAATAATGCTGGGGCATTATACATGGCCCTTTGTATAGCAGGTGTTACAGGCACAAGTGGTACGGATGTATCTGGAATTTCAATGATAGTTTTATCCCCCACCTGCACTTTATAAGGTTGGGTTGGTGCTAAGAAGTGGTCACGCCAATTTTTAGGATATTGCCAAGGCCGTATGGATGAGTCTACTTTAATTCCATTTTCAGCAAGCATGGGCCAAAGTTCGCGCGGCATGTCCCAGCGCCCCATGCGAAAAGTCGTGACATCATGCCCGCAAAAATCCTTAGCCGCAGCAAATATAGCCCTAAATTTTGCGGCAAGCTCTTCACGATTTACGTCCTTTGCCTCCACATATGGATACATTTCATCACTAGCTTGTTCAATGGCAGAGTAGGGTGGCGTGCACCAATAATGCAAATGTACCCCAATTTCTGCATTATATTTATTGCGCATTTGCTCAAGAGTCTGGCAGCATTTAGCATCCACCAATACGGGGTGCGCGCAAACCAAGGTTAGTGGGATACCGCACTCTTCAGTTAAAGGGGCAAGACTTGGCAAATGTTTAACATTGTCCACAGTGACTTTGCGTGGGTAGCGCCCTGTAAAGAGGCCCTCCTCCTCCACATCAATGACAATGCTTACATATAGTGGTTCTTTTCTCATAAATTATTTTTGTGGCGTATATTTGCAGAATAATTGCCTTACTTTTTCAAGGTTTGCTTCGCTATCAAACATAGTATTCATGAGCTCTTTGGCGTTTTGTGCCATGCGTCTAGCATTGTCAGGGTCGTCAATCATTTTAGTTAAAGCTTCTGCTAGAGCCTTAGCATCACGCTGTGGTACAAGGTAGCCAGTTTCGCCGTCTTTTAGTACGTCAGTCATTCCAGCTACATCTGTTGCTACCACTGGTAATCCATAGCTCATGGCCTCAATTACCACGTTGGGTAGCCCGTCACAATCGTCCACATGTCGTTTTACAACGCTTGGCATGGAGAATATATCACTTTCTAAAATATGCCCCAAAATATTATCATGGGTCACAAAACCTAGCATATTAACGTGATTTTCAAGTTTTAGGCTAGCCACTTGACGTGTTAGCTTTTTCATCCACGCGCCATCACCAGCAACTGTTAACTGAACTTGATGCCCAGCATCAACTAACATACGCATGGCCTCAATTAAATATTGGAAACCTTTAGTTTCAACCAATCTTCCTATGCATAAGATTTTAATTGGTTTTTGCATGGCAAGCGCGGCTTGACCCTCGGCAGATAGGGTTCGCACATTGTAGGTAACGTAAAGTTTATCGTGCTTTTCTGCTGGCAAAAATGAAGCCATAAGCGGTATTTGATATGAAGATTCAGAACGTGCAAAGGCACAGGCTTCGAGTTTTTCTTTCAAAAAACCATCAGGTGGGCGAACGTCACCAGCTCGCGCCGTGAATGAAAATGGAATATCTTCAAGATAATGGGCAACCCATGCTGCAGTTGCTGGGCCATTGGCCCAAGGGGTGTGAATATGCTCAATGCCCATATCTTTGCAGCGCTCTGCAAGGTAAAATCCACTAACACCAGCCCAAGCTGCTTCTAGCTGCATTTCAATGTCACGCCAGCGGCGTAGAAATATATTGCGTAAAACATGTTTAGTTTTTTGTGGGTCTTTTTTGAAACGACGCCACACAGCACCAAGAATGCGAAATGTCGCAGGAATGCCGAAACGCTCAATAGGCACTGGTGAGTTGCGTATATGCTCAGCTAAATTATTGGGTTTGTCGCCATAAAGAGTGATTACAGAAACTGGCATGTTTTGCTTGTAAAATTTATCAACTTCATAAAAAACAAATGTTTCTGATGCTAGCGGAAACCACAAAGCAACGTAAAGAGTGCGGGGGAAGCTTCTTTGACTATTGTTATTTTCTAAACTCATGTTTATTCCTTAATTGGGTTGATAAGTAATACTTGCTGGTTATATAAAAATTTACAAATAATTTAATGAAGTAAAGTTATACTAATTTAGAATCTTTTTCTTTCATAAACAATGCCGCTAAAAAACCTAGGCCAGAAGTGAAAATATACAGCCAGCAAACGGAGTCAAATATCTCAGCTGTGAGTTTATTTGTATAGCCTGCATTGTCGAGTAAAAAGCCAACTAATGGCTGATAAAGCGCTGTTACTAACATGCAAAATGCATATATTAATCCATTGGAAGTGCTGGACATATTTTTAGGGAAAAGCTCTCTTGAAACAACCATATATAGGCCACCAGGGGCAGTAATTATGATGGACGTTATAATGCCCCAAGCATAGGCTTCTGTTTTATCAAAGCTACCGTTGCGCACAAATAGATAGAGCATGGTTAAAAACAGCATGCCAGTGGTGAAAATAATGGTCTGCTTGCGTGATTGAGCCTTGGCAGCAAAGCCAGCAAATATAATTGGCGTTACAATGGTTGTGGTGGCGGCAACGCTTAGTAGGGTGCTCATTTCAACACGGCTTAGGCCTGCCACATGTGTATAGTATAAGCCCGCCCAAACACCAATAAAACCAAAGAGTATGGCGGCATTACAAGTAAATGCAAGGGCTAGCATCCAAAAATTCCATTTGCAAACGATAATCTTCATGGATTGCAGGGCAGGTATGCTTGGTAGCTTTTCTTCCTCCACCTGCTCTGAATTTGGTGGGTGATCTTTAAAGAAAAACCAAACTGCAGCTGTTGCTATTAATGATATGAAACCAACACCTTGTGTAGTAAGCCTCCAGCCAAAATTTTCCACAAAATATGAAAGCGGCATGCCAGCAAGGGCTGCGGCCATGCCCGTGGCGCCAGCTAAAATTGTGGTTACAATAATCATGTAAACTTTAGGGCTAAACCAATGGGATAAGGTTTTGTAAATGGGCATAAGTATGAGGGCACAACCCACACCAATGATTAAACGGCCTACAAAAGCCATAGTTGTGCTAGGTGCTGCGGCAAATATAAATGTACCTAATGAGGTTAGCGCAAAGGCAATGGTAATGAGCTTGCGGGGGGAATATTTATCGGAAAAAATGCCGCTTTGTATTTGTAAAAATGCATAGGGATAAAAATAAGCTGAGGCAAGCAAACCCATAAATGCTGCATTTACTTGCAAATCTTGCATAATGTCAGCCGCCATTACAGCTGGGCTCATGCGGTCAAAAACAGCAATTGTATATACGAGTATGGCTATTAGTAGCACAAACCATCGTGTGGAGGCTTGATAGTTTTGCATGTTATTTCCTTTTAAACATTTTTTCCAATTCATGGCTTGATAGGCGCAAAACACATGGCCTCCCATGAGGGCAATATTCGCGTTCATCTGTATTAAGCCATTGTTTAATCAGGCCCATAACTTCGTCGGTGGTCAATTTTTGCCCTGCTTTTATGGCGGCCTTGCATGCAAATGAAATAAATAATGCATTAAGGTCGTCTTTGCGTCCAGCTAGTGCTTCACGCAGAAAGCTTTGGGCTTCGTGGCGGTTAAGTATGGTGGGCAGGGCTTTTATGTACATAACTTGTTGTGCAAGTTCAAGCTCAAATCCCAACTTTTTTAATATATTTTGTAAGCTAATAGCTCGCTCCACTTCCGATGGGTGCAAGCTTAACTCCAAAGGCAGGGCCAAGAGTTGCCCACTGCCCACAAGGGCATCGGCCTGCATGCGAGCAAATAAAATTCGTTCATGCATGGCGTGCTGATCTAAAAGTATTAGGCTATCATCATGGGCACGTAGTACAAGATAGGTATTAGCAATCTGCCCCCAATATTGCATATTTCCAATTTCAGCAGTTAGTTGCGTGCTGAGAGTGGTTGTAATTTCATCATCTTTCGTAAATTCAGCTTGGGCTGTAGCTGCGTATTGCTCATAACTAACGCTATTATTAAGCGAAGGTCCATAGTGTGCGCTGTCTTCTTGCAGGCCAGTATGGGCATTAGTTGCGTAGCCTTCAGCCTGTAAATGGGGCTTAGTTGATTGGTGCTGATTATACTCCGCAGTGCTTTGTGTATCATATGGGCTGGGTGCATATTTTTTTTGCCCCATGATAGATTCACTATCAAGCCTACCCCAAAAGCCTTGTGGCCTTGCAGTGTGTGAGTTTTCGTCATATGCAAGGTGTTGTCTTTGTTCAGTAATATGCGTTGTATCAGTGGGGTTAAAGTGCGTGTTATTTGCTTCTAACATGCTGAGTATGCCACGTCTGACAGCGGAAAATACGCTTGATGTATCTCTAAAGCGAATCTCTGTTTTAGCAGGGTGTACGTTTACGTCAATTTCTTCTGGATTAATTTCAATAAATAAAACTACTTGTGGGTAATCTTTAGTGGTTAGCCTACCCTTGTAAGCCTCACGCACAGCTGCAAGCAGGGTCTTATCTTGCACAGCACGCCCGTTTACATAAAATAAAATTCTATCGGCTCTTGGCTGACTGGTGTGTGGCAAGGAGGCCATGCCGTGGGTGCGTATGCCATGATGAGTATTGTCAAAATCTCTTAAAGATTCGGTAATTAAAGGAGGCCAAAGCACATTAAGGCGTTCAGCAAGGCTTTGCTCAGGGGCAAGGCGTAGGGATTCACGCTCGCCAATATAAAGGGTAAAGCCCACATTGTTTTTGGCAATAGCAAGGCGGGTTAGCCATTCTTGAGCTTTTTTATTCTCAGTGCTAGGGCTTTTTAGAAATTTTAACCTTGCAGGAATATTGGCAAAAAGGTCACGAACTTCTATCACCGTGCCTTGTGGTAAGGGGGCAGGGCTACTATTTTTTATTTGCCCAAATTCCACTTGCAAGCAGTGCCCAATATTTTTTTTGTCTTGGTCATGGCTTAGGGTGGAGGTAATGGTAAAGCGTGAAACTGAGGCAATGCTTGGCAGGGCCTCACCGCGAAAACCATAGGAATATATGGCTAAAAGGTCATTTAAATTTTGAATTTTGCTTGTGGCATGGCGAGTTACGGCAAGTTCTAGCTCGTCTTTATCAATGCCATAGCCATTGTCTTGAACTTTAATTAAGCTTTGACCACCATTTTCAAGATGAATGGTGATTTGCGTAGCCTTGGCATCGAGTGCGTTTTCCACCAATTCTTTTAAAACTGATGCAGGGCGCTCGACCACCTCGCCAGCGGCAATTTGATTGCGTAATTCAGGGGATAGTAAGTTAATGGATGGGCGGTTTAAACTCATAAACTTATTATAGACATTTACACAAAAAGGGCAAGGTCAATACTGCATGTGAAAATTGCTTGATTTTGCAAATTGTTTGAGCTGATTGAAAATTATTACATTATATTAACAAAAATCACTTAAGTAATAGTCTTGCCTAAGCAGATATTAATAGTTATATTGCAAGGAGAATACAGCAAGAAGGAAATATTTATGCAAAAGCATTATATATCAAGAGAAGCAAAGACAATTCCATATATGAATGACAAAGGTTATGACCCTGAAATGCTATTTGTGGAATGTGCTAAATGTAGTAACCCAATTATTTGGGAGGATGGACGCTCCACTGAGATTTTACAAAGCGCTGGTATTGATCCGCTAGAGCTTGATGCTCAATGTTTGCTCGTAACTGATGGTTGCCCACGATGTTCTAGTGGTGGGCGTTATCATGTGCAAATTTATAGAGTACAAGCCAATGGTGAGGGTATAAATAATATTGGGCATGTGGGCCACGCATAAGCATTTTATTGTTATTTACCATAGTGCAAAATACATCTCACACCCCACCTATTCCCTATACATATGACCAAGCTTTGCAAAGTGTTAATGCTAAGCTGTCTGATCTTATGCGTTCTGCCACAACTTACCGTGAATATTATTTTTCTAACAAAATAGAAATTTGTGCCATCATTAATGCTCGTAGTGGGCAATGTGGCATGAATTGCACCTTTTGTGCCCAAAGTAAATATAATAAGAGTAATGCTGAACAATTTCCCATGCTTAAACCGCAAGAGATTGAACAAAGACTTGCTAGCTTAGCTGACTATCCCTTAACTAGGGTTGGCCTTGTAACCAGTGGTGGTGCATTGAGGGCGGATGATGTGCAAAATATAATTGATGTGCTTTGGAAATTGCCAGAATCTTGGCAAGGGCGTATTTGTGCATCTCTTGGTAAATTGCAAATATCTGAGCTTAATGCCTTACGCAAAGCAGGGCTTAAGCGCTATCATCATAATCTAGAAAGCAGTGAAGAGCATTATGCAAAAATTTGCACAACACAAAGCTTTGCTGAGCGTGTTGATACTGTAAAGCGTGCTCATAGTGCTGGTCTATCTTGTTGTTGTGGTGGGATTTTTGGGCTTGGTGAAGGGTGGGACGATCGCATTAACTTTGCCTTTACCCTTAAAGAGATGGGCATTAAAAATATACCCATAAATTTTTTGCAAGCCATAGCTGGCACACCGCTTGAGCATATGCCCAAGCTTGATGCCCATGACGCTTTACGCATTATCGCCATATTCCGCCACATATTGCCAGATGCGACGTTAAGAATTTGCGGCGGGCGTTTCCATGTACTTGGTGAAATGCATGAGCAAATCTTTGCTGCTGGCGCCAATGCCCTTATGAGTGGGGACTATTTAACCACCAAGGGCCAAGGCATAGAAGATGACTGCAAACTTATATCAAAGCTTGGTTTAACTATTACAAGTAGTTAGATATTATAAGTGATAAATCACTCATTAAATCAGTTCAGCTTACCTATTTAGTTGATGGCGGATGTTGAAAAATGCGTTTCCACGCATTTTTCAAAAAAGACACGCCCACTCCAAA
>CAYJCI010000044.1:0-13362 GCA_964368595.1 uncultured Desulfovibrionaceae bacterium | reverse complement strand
TTTTCAAGCTGGGCCCGTTTTTCACTAAAATCCAAAGGCCATGCAGGGTAAATCCAAGTATTACTACCATAATTTCTTGCCCAAAAAACCTCACCCTTAGGGCTAGCAAAAGGTTCATTGGCTTTAATGCCAGATAAACCAAAGCGGGCAATACCCACAGGGAAAAACCCTTTCAATACAAAACCCAATGGCAAGGAGCTTTGTTTTGGTAACAATAGCAAATCTTGCTTACTAAGCTCAGGACTAACAATTGCCGCCGCAAAACCCATGGCTTTTAATAAATCAAGATGAGCCACATTGGCACTATTACAAAATGGGCCTGCAATTAAATCAAGCTCATCTCTTTGTGTAAACAAGCCACTTTGCCAAGCCGCATTACAAACAAAATGTCTGGCCCCAGATCTATAAAGTTGATTAATCAGCCTTGCAAAAGATTTTTCCTCTTCAGGCCAAATAACTGGTGGTAGCCACCAAGCAACCTTGGGCACAATGGTGCGCGAAAGCTCTTGGGCCTTTGGTGAAAGCCACAAAGCCATATGAGCACCCTTGAAGCCACGAGTTTCTCGCCCTTGGGGTATATTTGCCCTTAAATTCATATCTGCACGCCTGCGCGCAGCGGCTGGCTTTTCAAAATCAAGCCTTACATCTATGGGCTTAGATTTAAATTGCATCTTCTTAGCAATATTAACTAATTGTTGTTCACCTCTGTTTAATATATCAATAAGTTCTGGCTCGCGCCTATCTATTAAAAATACAGAAGTTCCGGCCTTTGGCGTCTTATGCTTCGGTACACGCAAAACCAAGGTGCCAGCTTTTGGCACTCTTTTACTCACAGACATTGTGCTATGGAAGCTTTGATCCTCAATGCCAATTCTCAAATAATCTCTTGCTAATAGCTCTCTATGAGCCTTGAAAAATGCCCTACCTTCGTCATCAATACCAGTTTTACCAACCAATAAGCCAGAGCTTGTTTGCTCAAATGGACTTGTAGCTACATTTTGCTTTTGTGGTAAAAATCTCGCCCTAGTGGTTGGGCGCCCCAAAGCCATTTGCAAAAAGTCTTCGGCCATCTTCTTAGCCTTAGAATCATTGGGATTATCACGCAGGATTTTATAGGCAGTTACCACATGATAAACATAATGTGGGCCTTTTTTGCGCCCTTCAATCTTCCATGAACCCAAATGCGGCACATCAAGTAAAGTTTTTGCGAGTACGTCAATGGATAAATCCATGCAAGAAAAATAGCGCCCGCTATGAACCTTACCGCTACGCTTGGCCTGCACTGGTCTTTGTGGTCTTTGATTTCTGCCTTGAGCTCTATCTTGGCCTCGCTGCCCCTTGCCCTTATCACGGCCTTTATCCCAAGACCTGTCGTTTCTATCTTCAATTGGAGCTGGTGGCGGAACAGCATTGCCACCCTGTTTATAAATTCTTCTGCATGGCTGAACACAGCGGCCTCTTAAACCACTCTTACCCCCCATATAACTTGACCAATAACATCGGCCAGATACGCAATAGCACAAAGCACCATGCACAAATAATTCAAGCTCAAGACCCTCTGGGCAAGCCTCACCCATAGTACGAATTTCATCAATGCTAAGTTCGCGTGGTAAAATAACTCGACTAGCCCCCAAGCCTTTGGCAACTTTAAGCCCAGCAGGGTGCGTAATATTTGCTAAGGTGGATAAATGCAATTCACCCTCAAAGCCAGCCTGACGCGCAAGATTAATAAAACCAGCATCTTGAATAATCAAAGCATTTGGCCCAACATCACGAGCAAGCCTACCCACAAGGTTAGCAGCACTTGCCATATCCTCAGGTTTTAACAATGTATTCATGGCAACATATACACGCACATCATGACTACGTGCATACTCCACCATACTGGCAAGCTCAGATATGCCAAAATTCTCTGCCTGCATCCTTGCAGAAAAATGCTTCAAGCCAAGATATATGGCATCAGCACCAGCAGAAACTGCTGCTAAAAATGAAGGCTTATCCCCTGCCGGTGCAAGTATTTCTGGTTGTTTCATAATTTATTCTTTTTATTAGTTTTTGGGATTTTTGGGGGGGATTTTTAGAAAGTTTCCCCCAAAGCCCCCTTAAAAACTTTTAACGCCTAAAATATCCCTTTAGGCTATTTTAGGAAAGTATTTAAGTTATTCTTTTGCACATTAAACAAGTATATTTAATATCTTTGATAAATTTAAATACGGCACAATTAAATCACCTAAGGCTGAGGCACAGCGGAAAGCACATTCCTTGCAATATCAACGTCTTTTGCAATCCTTGTTTTCAACTCTTCCACCCCATTAAACTTCTGTTCATCTCTAATTCTTTGCACAAAGAAAAGCCTTATATCTTTCCCATAAACATCATGCGCCCCTTCTAAAAAGAAACTCTCAATACTAAGCTCCTTATTCTCAAAAGTAGGTACATAGCCAATATTAGTCACAGCAGGCAAAGCATAATCAGAAACCCCAGTAACCCAAGTGGCATAAACTCCTTGCTTTGGCAAAGTGGCATATTCTGTCTGTATATTCGCAGTGGGAAAGCCTAAGCCAACTCCACGCCCATGCCCATGCACAACCTTACCCTCAATGGCATAATAACGCCCAAGCAAGGACTGCATTTCCCAAACATCACCAGCTCTTACAAAATCACGAACTCGAGTTGAGCTAACCACAGCATCAAGGGCAATAATTGGGGGCATTTGTTCTACAGTAAAGCCATACCTCTCACCAAGCATTTGTAATATATCAACATTACCAGCTCTATTTTTACCAAGTGAAAAATCATAACCAATAACAAGCTTACGGCAACGCAAAGGCACTATAACATGCTTAATAAATTCTTCAGGGCTAAGGGCTGCAATGTCACGAGTGAAGGGCAATTCTAAGGAAAGGGCCATGCCATGCTCAGCAAATAATCTTGCGCGTTCAGCTTGTGGTGTAATTAAAGCTGGCGCACGAAGCCCCGCAAGAACAGCCAAAGGGTGAGGCCAAAATGTAATAACAGCAGGTAATAGCTTATATTGCTTTGCTTTTTCTAAAGTACGCCTAAGCAAACTTTGATGCCCCACATGCACACCATCAAAATTACCGATGGTTATACAAGTGCCTACATCATCCTGCACCGTTAAAGCAAAATCTGTTGGTGATTTAATGCATTTCATTTTTATACAAGACGTTGAAAAATAAACTCATAATGATTGCGTAATAATAATGATAAACGCAAAGTTTCAGCCTTTAAGGTTGCATCTTCAACCTTACCAAAAGACAATAAATGTATGCTTACCTTACTAAAATCTTTATCACCCACAGTATGCATCATTTCACGATAAGCGCGTATTGCCTCCGCAGTATTGTTTTTAGATTTTGCAGAGTCTTTTTGGGCGTATTTTTCTAAAAACATATTAAAGATATCATTAGCAGACTCTGGAAAAGATCTTTCAAGCGCCAATGACCAAAGTCCAATATATGTAGATTCAAATTCTTTTAATAAAGTTTTGCGCAAAGAACGGTCAAAACGCCCAACTTTGAACATTTTTAATTCTTGGGTAAAGTCAACCGTGCTTAGCAAGTTTTCAAATGTAGCTACCACTTCTGCTGGTACGCACTCTGTTGTCGTAGGATTATGCTCCGTCACGAGAATTTCCTCCACCGGAATATCGTTTATTCTTGCGCCTACGTTTAGTAGGGGCAGGTCTTTCTTTTTTTTCTGAGCTACTTAGGGGAATATTTGTTACCCCTAGGCTTTCTTGATAGCAAGCATCAAGTAACATATTTAATAGGCCGTATTGGCCTTCATCTGTGCCATCTTGCGCGCCTTCAGCGTCTTGTTGCACAAGCATTTGCGTTACTAAACTAAATCTGCGCATACGCTCACGCTCAAGGCCAGTAAGTTTACGGTAACGTGACTCTAAAAGTGCGGTTAATCTTTGCCCAACGACACTTGATACATCTCGGTCAGATGGATTTTCACGAGCCAATAAAGGAATGCTGAACTTTTTGGCAATACGCTCAAGCTCCATTTTTTGCATCACATCCACAAGGCTTATAACAGTGCCAGCGGCACCAGCTCGCCCTGTGCGACCTGCACGATGTATGTAATTTTCATGATCCTCTGGCACTTCATAAAGTATAACATGTGATAAATCAGGTATATCAATACCCCTTGCCGCCACATCCGTTGCCACAAGAAAGCGCAAACTACCTTGCCTAATTTTTTGCAAAACTCCCTCACGCTTACTTTGTGATAAATCAGCAGAAAGAGCATCAGCACTATAACCAAAGCCTTTAAGAACTTCAGCCACATAATGAACATTAGCCTTGGTATTACAAAAAATAATAGCGGAGGCTGGGTTTTCCATCTCCAATAGGCGAACTAGAGTTCTATCCTTATCCATGGCTTTACAAGTGCAATACATATGTTGCACTTCAGCCACATGCACATGCCTTTCTGAAAGCGAAAGCATAGCCGGAACAGACATAAATTCTTCTGCCAATTTAAGTACATGTGGTGGATATGTGGCAGAAAATAAACAAGTAGCAATCTTGCTCTTGGGTAAGTATTTTTGCACTTCCTTCATATCAGGGTAAAATCCGATGGAGAGCATGCGGTCTGCCTCATCAAAAATTAGTACCCTCAATGCATCTAGGCTAAAACTGCGTCTTAAAAGATGGTCTAAAATTCGCCCTGGTGTACCAACCACAAGCTGAACGCCTGAGCGTAAAGCCTCATGTTGCCTACCATAGCCAACACCACCATACACAGCCACAGCCGAAAGATCCGTGCCTTCAAATAAAATTTTGGCCTCTCGCTCCACCTGCACAGCTAGCTCACGCGTGGGCACAAGCACCAAGGCCTGAGCAACTTTGCGCTCTGGCGAAAGATGCCGCAAAAGCGGCAATAAATATGTGCCTGTTTTACCACTGCCTGTGCGAGATTGCACCATTAAATCACGGCGCGCTAAAAGGTAGGGTAAGGATAATGCCTGCACTGGCATAAGCGAAGCCCAGCCAGCACGCACGCATGCATCTTGTAAAGTTTGCGGCAATTCATCTAAACGCAGGCGAGGCAAAGCATTTTCTGGCTCACGTATGTTTATTTGCTCATCTAGAGGCGAAGCCAGTTCATGCATATATAAACACCCTTAATCTAAATACAAATTAAAATATCTAATTAAAAAAATTTAAAATTCAATAAAATCACTTAATCTTTTTCACTAATAGCACCAATTCTTATATCTGGCAATGTAAGAAAAACCACCAACAAGCTAAGTATTTTTAATTAAAAATTTTTTAAAGTTCCATATTTCGTAGTGTTCTCATATAAAATCATCATAATTAAGGCCACTCTTTCTTGCTAATTTTCTTTATTTCAGTTACATTTATGTCGTAACACTATATTAATTTTGTTTGGTCATTTTGGCCAAGCTAAAACCCTAGACCCACAGCAAGGAGTATCTTGAATGCCAACACCCATACTGGTCAAAGAATCTCTAATTCCAGGGAAAACAAGCAAATTTATTTTGGACGCACCACATATTGCAAAAAAGGCCGAGCCTGGCCACTTTGTAATGCTACGTGTTGCACCTGAGGGCGAGCGTATCCCCTTAACTATTGCTGATGCCGATGCCGAGGCAGGCACAATTACTATTGTGTACATTGTTCTTGGTAAGAGTACAGCTCACATGGAAACCCTTAAAGCTGGCGATAGCCTTTATGATGTGTGTGGCCCATTAGGCAAACCCACCCATATTGAGAAGATGGAAACCACCATTTGTGTTGGTGGCGGTACAGGCATTGCCGCCATGCACCACATTGCCAAGGGTCACCACAAAAAAGGCAATAAAGTTATTGGCATCATAGGTGCCCGTAGCAAGGATTTATTGCTTTTTGAAAATGAGCTTAAATCCTTCGTGGATGAGCTTTTAATCTGTACCGATGATGGTAGCTATGGCACCAAGGGCCTTGTAACAAACCTATTGCTTGAATGTCTTGAAAAGGACAAGAAAGTTGGTGAAGTTGTGGCTGTTGGGCCAGTTCCTATGATGGCGGCTGTTGCCTCCACCACAAAGCCTTTCAATACCCCCACCACTGTTAGCCTTAATCCCATCATGATTGACGGCATTGGCATGTGTGGTGCTTGTCGTGTAACGGTAGACGGGCAAACCAAGTTTGCCTGTGTGGATGGCCCTGAGTTTGACGGTCACAAAGTTGACTTTGCTGAACTACGTCGCAGACTTAATGCCTTTGCTGAGCAGGAAAAAGCATCTTTTAACCACTATAGGTGTACTTGTAATGAGCAATAATAATTCTACCCCAAATGAAGAAAAGATTGAGAAGATTAAACCTCCAAAAAAACAACTTGCCCCAAGAATGCCCATGCCTTGCCAAGACCCCAAGGCTCGCAGTCGCAATTTTGAGGAAGTAAGCCTTGGCTATAGCCACAAAATGGCTATGATGGAGGCCAAACGCTGCCTACAATGTAAAAAGCCAAAATGTGTTGCTGGCTGTCCTGTGGAAGTGCCAATTCCTGAATTTATTGCCGCTGTTGCCCGTGGTGATATGGACTCAGCTTACAGAATTATCAAAAGCACTAACAGCTTGCCAGCAGTTTGTGGACGTGTTTGCCCACAAGAAATTCAATGCGAAGGCAAGTGCGTTCTTAATGCTAAAAAAGAACCCATTGCCATTGGGCGTTTAGAGCGCTTTGTGGCTGATAATTATATTGCAACATCTGCTTGCGAACAAGTAACTGGTACGAATTCTTGTGCCTTACCTGTTGAAGGCGTAAAAGTTGCTTGCCTTGGCTCTGGCCCTGCATCACTAACCGTTGCTGGCTATCTTGCCGCCAAGGGTATTAAGGTTGATGTATATGAAGCCTTGCATGAGCCTGGTGGCGTACTTGTATATGGTATTCCGGCATTCCGCCTACCTAAGGACGTTGTGTCTGTTGAGCTTGAGGGCCTGCGCCTAACTGGTGTTGATTTTCACCTAAACTGGGTTGGTGGTCGTACCATTACTGTGCATGATCTATTAGAACAAGGCTATGACGCTGTATTTATTGGTGTTGGTGCTGGCCTACCTATGTTCTTAAATATCCCTGGTGAGAACTATGTTGGTGTATTCTCTGCCAACGAGTACCTCACACGCGCAAACCTTGGGCGCGCTTATACCTTCCCTGAGGCTGACACACCATTCTACCCTGGCAAAAACGTAACTGTTTTTGGTGCTGGTAACGTGGCAATGGATGCCGCACGTACAGCCATGCGCCTTGGTGCTGAAAGTGTGCATATTGTGTACCGTCGTACACGTAATGAAATGCCAGCTCGCCATGAAGAAATTGAACATGCAGAGGAAGAAGGTATCCAATTGGAGCTTCTTGCAGCGCCAATACAATTCAATGGCGATGATAAGCTGAATTTAAAGTCTGTTAGCTTACAGCGCATGAAATTGGGTGAGCCGGATGCATCTGGCCGTTGCCGTCCTGAACCTATTGAGGGTGATATATACGAATTACCCACAGACCTTGCCATTATTGCCCTTGGCACACAGGCAAACCCCATCCTACTTGAAGCCACACCAGGCCTTGAGCTAAATAAATGGGGCTATATTGTGACTAATGACGAAACTGGCGAAACATCCATACCTAACGTATTTGCTGGCGGTGACATTGTTACCGGTGCGGCAACTGTTATTCTTGCAATGGGTGCTGGTAGGAAGGCGGCGCAGGAGATTAGCAAGCGCCTACTGAAATAATTCGTTGAAAAACAGAAATCTACTTCGTTAAAGGGAAATTTTAGTCAGGTCGAGGGGGGAAGACCCCACTCCCCTCCTAAAATTTCCCTTTTCCTTGTATCTTACTATTTTTGAACGAATTTTATATTTTAAATATAATTTTTCCGTGCTATCCCTCACGCTTACAATCTATCGTCCAGTGACCTAAGTATATAGCAAAAAATAAAAACTGCTTAAAAGTGATAAAATACAAGGAAAAAAGCCTTTTTGTGAGGGGAGTGGGGTCTTCCCCCCTCGACCCCTAAAAAACATTTAAAGCCTACGGCGGTAGCCCACGGTAGTGGGCCGTAAAGTGAGATGGAGTGGGCAAATGGAATTCACTTCCATTTGCATAAAATCCACCCATCGAACGGATAAATGACGCAGTAGTTTGCTTTGCTAGCAGACTGCCCACAGGACGTGGGCAACTCCCGCAGGGGAGCTAGCCAAAGACAAGCTGGAATTCACTTCCAGCGTAGGCGACGCTAGCGAGAGCTTGTGTCGCATAGGACATGCGACCAAGTATTATTCTGGTTTTTCGCGTTCGCGAATGAGAGCTAAAGCCCTCTTAGCAAGGTAAGTAACCTCTGGCTTTGATACTTGGTCATCAGCGCCAACTGCCTCACCTTTATGGCGTAGCTTGTCGGTAATTAGAGATGAGAATAACAATACTGGAAGTTTGGATAGCACGGGGTCTTCTTTAATACGTTTAGTCAAGTTATGGCCATCCATCATGGGCATTTCAATGTCAGAAACCACCACATGCACATAATCCGTTAGTGGGCGTTCTTCCTTTTCTGCCTTTTCTTTCATGGCTTGCAAGCGCTCCCAAGCGGCTGCACCATGCGGAGCAACTTCAACTTCAAAGTTCGCTTTTTCTAAAAGATCTCGTAGCATTTCACGAATTAAGGCAGAGTCATCAGCAATAAGCGCTTTATATTTTGTGGTAATATCAATTTCATCACCAAGATCATCAAGACGCAAGGTAAGAGATGGATTAAGGTTAGCAACTATCTTTTCCAAATCTAGTAAAAATACAATGCGCTCTTCCAACCTAACAACGCCAATAACAGTATAATTGGAAACTTGAGAAACATAGGCACTGGGTGCCTCTACTTCTTCCCATGAAATACGGTGAATTCTGTTAACACCTGTAACCATAAAGGCTGTGGTTACACAGTTAAACTCTGTAACAATGGTTTTTGGATCTTCTTCAACTGCAGCAGGCTCTTTGCCAAGCCACATGGCAAGGTCAACAAGTGGTATAATATGTGAGCGCAAATTAAATGCACCAAGTACACATGGGTGCTGAACTTCTGGCAGTTCTGTCACTTTGGGCATACGAATAATTTCAAGCACCTTAGCCACGTTTACGCCATAATAGCCACGATACGGTTCAGCAAGCTCAGTTCCATCTTCAGAAAAATTTTTTTCTTCAATGTAAAATTCAACTATTTCTAGTTCATTAGTGCCTGCTTCAAGCAATATATTAGTATTTGACATAAACTATAACCTCTCCATTGGGTGGTATAGACAGTTGCTACTTGTCATTTTATGACGTTGCATCCAAAAAATCATGAACAGCATCAATAAGACTTTTCGGCGTAGATGCTCCAGCCGTTAGGCCTACGGTGCAAATTTTATTAAAATTTTCTTTTTTTAATTCAAAAACAGTTTCCACATGCCATGTTGGGATGCCTTGGGCTGCAGCTACATCATATAATCTACGAGTGTTGCCACTGTCCTTTCCTCCAACAATTACCATGGCTTGCACTTGTGAGGCTATAGACATAGCCTCTGCTTGCCTTTCAGATGTAGCATTGCAAATAGTTGATAATATGTTAATATCATTAATTGTTTGTAATAAATATGCTTCAATCTGGGCAAAAACCTGTTTATCCTGTGTAGTTTGTGAGGCTAACACATAGCTACCTTGTGGAGCAAGCTCTAGCGCCTGCAATTCTTGCAAAGAATCAAATATAAAGGCTTGGGCCTTGGCATATGACACTAAACCACGCACTTCTGGATGGTCAATTTCACCAAAAAGAAGCAAGGTAGCGTTATTTTGAGTGGCCTTGGCAATGGCTAATTGTGCCTTTTTAACCTTTGGGCAGGTAGCATCCACAAGTCTTGCACCTGAGGTGTTGAGTGCATCTTCTTCTTGCAGGGTTATACCATGCGCTCGAATAATTACGCAATCATTCTCCAGCACTTCGTCTATTTTAGAAATGGAGCAAACACCCTGTGCGGCATATGATTCAAGCACCTGTGGATTATGAATAATCGGCCCATAGGTGCAAATCCGCTCGCATTGCTCCGTGGCATTTTCAAGTGCAGTATCAAGCTTGCGCAAGGCAAGCGCAACACCCATACAAAACCCAGCCGTTTTAGCACGCACAACTTCCATTATATATTCCTGTCCTGAATGGCTAAAAATTCTTGTAAAATTTCATCCAACTGTTCCCAACTTTGACATGCAGCAAGAGCCTGACGCAAAGCTCTAACCCCTGGGAAATGATGTACATAACGCGGTACGAAGGTACGCATCTTTAATAAACCAACTCGTGGTGGACTGTAGAGCTGCGCAAGCTCCATGTGGCGGCGTATCATTTGTAACAATCCGTGAGGGCTAAGCTTTTCATCAAAGCTTAATTTCACATGGGCAGGGAGCTCATTAGCAGAGGTTAGCCCAGCCTGTGACGCTTTTTCCCAAAGAGCAATATGCTCATTAAATACAGCAGGGTTTTGCATGGCTCCTCTGGCATACATAAGCCCTTGCACCTTGGTTTGCAAAAGGCAGTTTACACCGTCTTCAGCTGAAAATAAATCCCCACTTGCCATAAGCGGTATATCTAGCTTTTTTTCCAAATCTGCAAGGCTAGGCCAGTGAGCATTGCCACTAAATCCTTGGCGTGCGGTGCGAGGATGTAGGGTAATCCATGCTGCGCCTAAATCCTGCAGGCGTAAGGGTAGCTCCTGCCAAATATGGCTATCATCATCCCATCCAAGCCGCATCTTAAAGCCCATACAATTGGGCCCTGCAATATCAATCATTACTTTGGCAATTTTTAGGCAATGCTCCAAGTCTTTAAGCATGGCAGAGCCACAGCCACTTCGATTAACCTTGCGCACCGAGCAACCCATATTTAAATCAAAGTAAGAAAATCCTTGCTCAAGCAAGTAGGCAAGAGATTTTTCTAAGCTCTCAACATCACTGCCAAAAAGCTGCACTACCAGTGGGTTATCTGCGGCTACAGTTTGCAAAAGATCCCTTGTGCCATTGCTGTTATACATAAGCCCCTTGGAGCTTACCATCTCAGTGCAGGTCACCTTTGCCCCATACTCTCTGCATAGCAACCTAAAGGCTAAATCAGAGTAGCCTGCCAGTGGTGCAAGCCAAGGGCTTTGTTGGGTAATGGGTAATGCTTTCATAAATGTCCTTGCCGCAAGGTATGCATTATTACTTAGCAATGTCAAGTGGCTAGTTTTGATGACAAAGCCCACTTTTTGGCTATTGTACCTCCTGTGCCGGCAAAGTATTCGCGCAAGGAACTCTAAACAAAAAAATGGCACTAAAACATTTTGCCTATTTTTTTTGCTAATAAATCCGATATATATAAACATGGCAAAGTAATTGCATACATAAAAGCAGGACGAAATTTAAGAAGCAATTTAAATTTGCTTAGTTGCCATAAGAAGTGCATACTGCACCGCACCTTCTAGGCAATTGATGATGGCCTTAATGAAGGATAAAATTATGATTATGACGCATTTAAAAAAATCATACAATTACATATGGTACTTAGCTGCAAGCTTAGTAATCCTAGCTACTTTAGCCCTTTTATCTGGTTTTGTACCCCAGCATGAAGGTAATTATCTGCGCCGCCACGTATCCACAACCATTGTAAAACTTGGCCCAGAGGACATGCCAGCCCCTATTGTTAATGCCACAGGCTGGAGCATGCGCGCGCCCATAAGCACTGAAGTTATAAACCTATCTGATGCTCATATGAATGTTGAGCAAAACAATCAACTACTTGATTTTGTAAATAATAATATAGCAATAAGCACCACACATGGCGCAAAAAATGTTGAAGGTAATACAAAATTTAATGCCCTTGTTGCCGCATTGCCAGGCGATGCAGGGCCATTTAGCAATGCACTAAGCTCACCCCTGCCAACACATTATGGCGAAGCCTTAAACATTGATGGCCGCCCTTTGCGCTTTGTTAATGAAAATAGTGAAGCCCATGTGGCAAAAAACAGCTATGCCCTTGCCTGTGCTGTGGAGCAAGATTCACTTGAACGCATACACAGAAACCTTGTAACCCGCATAGCCATGCCGCCACGCAATGAAAGCACTTTACAAAGAGCCAGACGCTATAAAACATTAGTTCAAAACGCTGCAAAGCGCTTTCAATTAAGCGAATCACTGCTATTTGCCATTATACAAACAGAAAGTAATTTTTCCCCAGCTCTTGTGAGCTCACAATCTGCCATGGGTTTAATGCAATTATTGCCAAGCACAGCTGGCGGCGAAGTTCATAGGTACTTGCATGGGCACACTGCAACCATGACTCTTGATGACCTATCAAAGCCTGATTTGAATATTTTATTTGGCGCAACCTATCTACATCTATTGCTCACTCGCCACCTTGGTGGAGTTGAAGACCCATTATCACGTAAATATTGCGCTCTGGCTGCGTATAATATGGGCCCTGGTCGCTTGGTACGCTTTTTTGGCAGTGATCGTGATGATGCCATAGCCAATATTAACAAGCTTAGCGCTGAAGAAGTTTATATTAAGCTTACAGAGGTGCTGCCCATTGCCGAAACTAGAGCCTATGTTTCAAGAGTAACTAGCAGGCAAGCTCAGTTTGAAGGTGCGTTGTAGCAAACTGTAACAAAATAATTTCAAATACAGTTTAATGCTTGAACTTTTTAACAATGCGTCATAGTATGCCGTGTTTCAACCCAACATGAAATATGTTGTAATTCATGCAACTATTTTATTATACAATTTAATTTGCCTTAAAAGGGAGTTTTTATGGTACGGAATATCATCTTAATGGCACTTGCCATATGCGTTTTAACTGCTTGCAACCAATCAGACACAGCTCAAACCAAAATCGGCGTAGTTGATACAGCGCGCGTCTTCCGCGAAAGTGAACCAGCCAAAGCTGGCGTTAACTTCCTTGAATCAGTGCAAAAGGAAATGCAAGACCAACTCACTGAAATGCAAGAAAAAATACAAAAAGACCCCACCAATACAGCCATACAACAGGAAATTCAAAATTTATATGGTGAATTTCAACAACGCATTGGCGCAGAAGAGCAAAATGTTGTAAACATTCTGCAAGACATTCTTCAACGCACCGTTGAAACCCACAGAACAAGCAAAAAGCTTGATATTGTTGTGGGCACAGAGCTAGCCCTTGCTTATGATAAAAGCATTGATATCACAAGTGATGTTATTGCAGAAATTAACAAAAAGAATGTAGAATTCAAATCAATTATACCAGAAGCCCCAGCTCAAGAAGCAGCCCCTGCTGAAGAAGCAAAAGCCCCTGAAGCCGCT
>CAYJCI010000043.1:0-13419 GCA_964368595.1 uncultured Desulfovibrionaceae bacterium | reverse complement strand
ATTATGATTGACCTTGAGTACTCAACACTTAATTGACTCATAAATAAATACAATAGGATAATGAGGTAACTTAAGGAAACCATCAAGAAGATATGCTTAATTTCGCGATGTGCTGGGGGCATTGGCATTTGGCAAGCACCAAATAAAACACTAAAAATAGGTGAAAAGCATAAAATCAAGCTCATGCTTGAATATAATGATAAAGTTACATCTCCAAAAAAAGAGCGCACAAAAACCACAAGCAACAAAACTATTTGCATAGCAAGAGTATCACTTAGCAACATAAGTGCTTGAGCTGGTCGTAAGCCTAGGTATTTTGTGAACTTATTTTCCCACATTAAAAAAATTCCAATCTATTAAGATGCTCAACAAATAAAAACCATTAAACAAGCTTATATTAAACAATACTTACTTGTACATGGTATACACTTAAAAGCATTGAATGCAAAGCTTTTTGCATAATAGTGATTATTCTATATATGTAGTCAAGTTATTTTCCGAAATGTTTAATAGCCATACTAGCAATAGCCTGCAACCTTTAATTTATTTTAACAAATATATTTTAATTTTAAATGATGCTAATTGCAAATTAAAACTTAACGTAGCTTAATTTAAGTTTTTTTTGCAATTTTATCCTCACCCCACGCTAATGCAGCATGCTTGCGTCATTGCGAGGATTTTGTTAGTCTAAAAAATTGGTTTTGAAACATACAACCAACCATTTAAGGAGTGAAGGATTTATGAAAAAGTTTCTACTTTGCAGCGTATTAGCTTTGCTTGTTGCCGGATTTGCATCAACAGCAATGGCTAAAACCTATGTTAACGGTATTGATGCCAACTATCCACCATTCGGTTATATGGATGAAAAAGGCCAGCCAGCTGGCTTTGACGTTGAATCAATGGACTGGATTGCTAAAAAAATGGGCTTTAAAGTTGAGCACAAACCCATTGCATGGGACGGTATTATCCCTGCCCTATTGGCACGCCAAATTGATATGATCTGTTCTGGCATGAGCATTAGTGAAAAACGTCGCCAAATGGTTGATTTTTCAAACCCTTACTGGACAGTTTCTCGTGTTTTCATCACAGCTAAAGACTCTGGCCTTACCCCAACTGCCGTTTTAACCAAGCCTATTAAGCTTGGCGTACAGCGCGGCACAACAGAAGCTGAAGCTATTCAATCTGAGCAAAAAGAAAAAGGCTATCCTTTTGAATTGCGTTTTTATGAATCTGCTCCACTAATTGTTGAAGACTTACTCAATGGCCGTATTGATGCTGGCTTTATGGACGCGCTACCTGCTGAAGACTCCATTGCTAAAGGCAAAGCAGTTAAAACAATTGGTACTCATGGCAAGCCAGATGACTTTGGTGTTGCCATTCGTAAAGATGATAAAGAACTACGTGGCCTTATCGACGAAGGTTACAAATTGCTTATGGCTGACCCATACTGGGATGAGCTAAAAGAAAAATATCTTCGCAAAAAATAATATAACATAACCCCCTGTGAACACACTTTGCAGGGGGTATTTTCTCTATATGGATTCTTTAACTGTCATATATAATGCACTACCTTACATATTAGGTGGAAGCATAGTTACCATTGCCAACGTCTGCATTGCTCTTAGCATTGGCTTAGTTTTTGGTGTGCCCTTAGCAGTAGCCCAAGTGTACGGTAATAAAGCCATGCGAAATTTTGTAGCCATATATGTTTGGCTATTTCGCGGTATCCCTATTCTTGTTCTTTTATTCTTATTTTTTGGCCTCTTTGTAACCCTTGCTCTACCAGCAGAGCCATTTGTTATTGCCTGCGTTGTACTTGGGTGCACAAGCACAGCCTACCAATCACAAATTTTCCGCGGAGCCATTCAATCAATATCTCAAGGCCAGCTTAAAGCCGCAAGGGCGCTAGGCATGACCGATGCTCAGGCAATTCGCCATATTATATTGCCTCAAGCCATGCGTATGTCCATCCCTGGCTTTGCCAACGAATACTCAATTTTACTCAAAGATTCAGCTATTTGCTACGTTCTTGGTACTCAAGAAATCATGGCAAGAGCAAATTTTGTAGCCTCAAGAACACATGAACATTTAGCTCTTTTTGCTACAGCGGGGCTTTTATATTTTGTCATTACTCTCATTGGCGTGCGTCTTTTGCGCATGCTTGAGCAAAAAATTTATATACCAGGCTATGCCATTAACTAAGGTTATTAAAGATTATGAGCACTATTGAACTTGATATTAAAGATTTATCTCTAAAACTTGGTGGCAAAGATATTTTACAAAAATGCTCTTTATCCATTAATCGAGGTGAATTAAAAGTCCTTATTGGCCCTTCTGGTGCAGGTAAAAGTACACTTTTGCAATGCATTAACAGCTTAATTCCACCAGATAGTGGTCAAATTTATTTAGAGGGCCAAGAGCTTAACATCAATAATAAAGATGAGCTTTGTGCCTTTCGTGCTCAAGTTGGGATGATTTTTCAAGATTTTAACTTGTTTGATCATTTAACTGCCGAGGAAAATGTTACAATTGCATTGTGCAAAGTTCGTAAGTTTTCTAAAAGCAAAGCCAAGGAGCGCGCTATTGCAGAGCTTACTAGAGTTGGCCTTGAAAAAAGGACTACCCTCTACCCTGCTCAACTTTCAGGCGGCCAAAAGCAAAGAGTTGCCATTGCAAGAGCCTTAGCAATGGATCCTAAAGTAATATTGCTTGATGAGCCAACTTCCGCACTTGACCCAGAACTTGTGGGAGAAGTTTTGTCTGTTATTCGTGACCTTGCACGTGGCGGCATGACTATGCTTATGGCCACACATCAAATGGACTTTGCTAGAGCCCTTGCCAATGAAATTTTGTTTATGGAAAAGGGCATAATTATTGAACGAGGCACACCAGATGAGCTCTTAGCAGAAGGTGCTAACACCCGCACTCAAGCCTTTTGCACCAAACTTTTAGATATGGACTCAAGCGAATAATGTTTGACGCAAACTTTCTATCTCAAGAACTCTTTCCAGCCTTAAATAAAGGCCTCATAGTTTCCATAGCTTTAATTATGCCGTCATCAATCTTAGGCTTTATTGGTGGCATGCTTGTCGGTATTCAAAGGGTTTATGGCAATGCCATAGTGCGTAAGCTTGGCGATTGGTTCGTTGCTATATTTAGGGGCGTGCCTTTGGCAGTGCAGTTAATGATGATTTATTATGCCTTACCTAAGCTAGGACTGTACTTTGAGCCTTATTTTGCAGCTCTTATTAGCTTTACACTGTGTAGCGCAGCTTACCATTCTGAGTATATTCGCGGAGCTTTATTTTCCATTCGTCAAGGGCAGATTAAAGCAGCACAAGCCCTTGGCATGACAACATTTCAAACTATAGCTTGGATTATTGTGCCTCAGGCTGCAAGGCGTGCTTTGCCTGGCTGCGGTAATGAAATAATCTATCTAATTAAATACTCTTCACTTGCTTATTTAGTTACTTGTATGGAGCTTATGGGTGAGGGTAAGGTTCTAGCATCTAACACCTTTAGGTTTACTGAGGTGTTTATTATGGTTGGAGCATATTACCTAGCCATGGTTACCATTGCAACTTGGATACTAAATAAGCTTGAAAAGCACTTCCACATTCCAGGTTTTGGTGCAAATTAATGCAACACGACGATATTTTTGCTAAATGGCAAAAATGTGTACCTGCTTTAAATCAAAATCATCATGAAGCTTTACTTTCACAAATTGCGCAATTGCGTAATGATGGCCTTTATATATATCCACCGCAACATCTTATTTTTAATGCACTTACACATTGCGAACCGCAAAATATTTCCGTAATAATTCTTGGGCAAGATCCTTACCACCAACCAAACCAAGCCCAAGGCTTAGCATTTTCTGTAAGTCAAAATATTAAAACACCACCTTCCCTTAGAAATATTCTTAAAGAATTACATGAAGATGTGCATTCAAACCTCCAATACACTCAAGAACCATCTAATGACCTAACTTATTTAGCAAAACAAGGTGTTTTACTGTTAAACACAATACTTACAGTGGAAGATTCAAAACCGCTTTCCCATGAAAATTTGGGTTGGCAAGTAATTACTAAAAGCATTTTGCAATATTTAGCAAGCTTAGATAATCCTCTAGCTATTATGTTGTGGGGAAAGCCCGCTCAAGCCTATGCTTCCCTATTTAATTCTCCACGTCATCTTGTTTTGCAAGCTCCACACCCTTCACCTCTCTCTGCCTTTCGTGGATTTTTTGGATGTAAGCATTTTTCAAAAGCCAATAATTGGCTAATTAAACATAAGTTAAACACTATCAATTGGTAAACACGCCAGTTTTTAACTCTTAAAAAAACAGTCTTTCTCCCTGCTATATCTATCTAGCTTTCAATTAGCTTTTCTGCCTCTATAAATTCATTTCAATTGAACGCTTTTCATGCGGAAAATATTTCCACATCTTTTTAAAATCAAGTATCTGCCTAGCTATTTATAATTTCATCACTTTATTTAGAAACCTTAAAGCATCCAACATAAATAACCAATATTACAACGCTTATTTAGCCTTATGATTTTTTCTAGAAAAAATCCCATATTTTCAGGCATCAATATTGCAATTATCATTTTATTACTTTGCTGAAAAATTTTGTTTTATTCTTTAAATTCAAAATATTTTAGTTTTTTTACAACTTAAAGGGGTGGGATTATGAAAATAAAATCTTATAAAAACACTTTATTGCGTTTTTTGGTTGCTAACTTGCTGTTATGCAGCTTGCTACTCTCTGCTTGTGGTACCAAAAGCAAATATAGTGGTAAAAACCTAAATACTGGCCAAAAAGTTGCAAAAACTGCCCATACCCAAATTGGTAAGAAGTATGTTTTTGGTGGTGAATCACCGCAACGCGGATTTGATTGTTCAGGCCTAATTTGGTGGGCTTACGGTAAACATGGTATTTCAGTACCTCGCGTAACAACCGACCAAGCCAAAACCGGACAGTCTGTATCATCAACTAGAGCAAAACCTGGTGATATTGTAGTGTTTAAAACTTCAAGTAGCGGTACAGGCTTACACACCGGCATTTACCTTGGTGCTGATAAATTTATACATAGCCCAAGAACCGGCGCACATATTCGTATTGAAAGCATCAAAAGCTCATATTGGAAGCCAAAATTAACAGCAGTTAGGCGTGTAGTGAATTAGTTCAATAATACATTAGCTTGAGCACCTGCACTTTGTAGGTGCTTTTTTGGTTTCCTAGTCCAACTGTTACCCGATCTAAATAATTTGTAGTAATTAATTTTAGTTTTACTATTTCTTTAAGCTTATGAAATTTGGTTGTTAAAATAAATCCAAATATTATATTGCGTAATTACGTTGTTAATTTAATTTTCAATTTTTATTAGCCACGTTTGCTCGCATTTACTTGACTTTAACGCTTGTTGCGGTATTGTGGATTCATCTAATAAGGAGAGTTTATGTCGCAACATAATCATTTAAAATCTTTGTTAAGCCTTGCTGATATTTCTAGGCACTTTAACCTTCCAGAATCTACTGCAAGATATTATTGCAAACGTTTTGCCGCTTATTTACCAATCCATGGCGAGGGTAGACGCAGACGCTATGGCGAAGAAAGCATAGAAATTATCGCCGCAGTTCTTGAACATATGAAAACAGGTAAAAATGCAAATGCTGTTGAAAAAGAATTATCTAAAATATATGCTAGGACTACTGATGTTTATGTGCCTGTGGTAAAGCAAAGCTCAGTTGCACTAAATAATGATGCACCAAGTGATGTAATGGATGCAAGCTTTGCCATGAAGCTTCTAGAACAACAAAGCAATGCCATGCAAAGCATTGCCCATTCTTTAAGCATCCTTGCAAACCAGCAAGAATATATTAATGAGCTAACCACTGCAGCAAAAGAAGCTACAGAAGAAAATATACAGTTACGCAATGAAGTTTCAACACTTAAAACTGTAATTCGGTCTGCAGAGGCAGTTCACCAAGATGATCTTGACCAAGTTCGCACTTGGATGAGCCGACTTGCAAAGTCATATAATGACAAAACACCACTTGATACACAACTTCCGCAAAGCAAAAATGATTCATAAATGCTAGACCTTACGAAATCGCGACTTCCGCAACAACCACAACGCAAAACATTAACAACAAAAACCATCAATAAAACGATGGGCTTTATTTTATTAAAAACTTGCTGGGTACTTTGCGGTTTCAATTCTGAAATGCGAATACATAATTAACCTCAAAATAGGTATATATTGTCGCACAAAACGATATTGCAATCTAAATGCACCTTGCCTTTATTAACTGTACTTAGACAAAAATTAACCCTTGCTAAATTCACATTCAGCAAGGGCAATTTTATATTTTGCACTAAGTACAATTATTTCAAACTTTATTTCTTTTCCAAAGCTAAATCAAAGGCCGATTTAAATAATTCAAGTGGCAAAGCACCTCTTACAACAATATCATTCACAAGAAAGTAGGGTGTGCCTTCAACATTTAATTGTTTAGCATCATCCAAATCTTCTTCCATAATCTCTTTAACTTTCTTGCTTTTTACATCTTTAGCCAATTGTTTAAGGTCAAGACCAAGTTCTTTTGCTTGCTCTTTTAGGTAAGTTTCGCCCTTTTCTAATAGCTGGTCACGGCCTTCAAAGCATGCTGTGTACAGCTCCCAAGCCTTAACCTCAGACTGAAATCCCGCAGCAATAACATACTCTGAAGCTAATATTGATGTGGGACCATTGCTAAGTGGAGTGTGCTTGAAAATTAAGCGAACTTTATTACCGTAGGTTTCCATTATTTTTTTCAAATTCGCTGCAGCTTGTGCGCAGTAGGGGCAGGTAAAATCTGAAAATTCAACCACGGTGATTGGTGCATTTTTAGGACCAAGAATAGGGCGATTATCAAGCTTAACTTTCTTTTCAACTTCCATATCCTTGCGCCATTGCGCAAGAAGGCTACGTTTGCGCCTTTTAGTTGAACCTTCCTGTGCAATATCAAGAACAAGCTCACTATTTTCACGCAATACATTAATTATTAAATCAGGGCGTTCTGAAAATATTCTTTGTAGAGCTTTGACCATTTCTTGATCAGTCATTTTATCAGAAGCCATGGCTGGTTGAACAGAAACAAGCAACATAGCTATAGCTAAAAATATTAACTTTCTCATTTTTCACCTTTAATTTTGGTTTAACCCTTACGGTTTGTGACATTAAGTTTAACAGCATCTCACCCAATAGTAAACACCATTAATATTTATAGTAAAATTAATCCTCTTTTAATTTTTGGTTTCAATGCATTAAGTTTTGCAACTTTAATACTCAAACTTTAAGTTCAACACGATTTATATCAAAAAAGTTAATGCAGGGTTAGTTAACTCACTTTAACTTTTTTTAGTTTTTTTAAATATCAATATAACCTCCCATTTATACAATATTTCCCTATTTTACTTTAACTTTTTTTGTTTGTTTTAAAAGTTGCTTCAACTTATTTTTTATTTTGCATGTTGACGAAATTTGCACAATAACCTATTTCTAATAACACGACATATAAATTTTGTTTCATGTGAAACAATAAAGTCTTTCGACAAAAGGAGTCATTGTGGCCAGAATTATTGCCATTGCAAACCAAAAGGGCGGAGTAGGCAAAACAACTACTGCCATTAACCTTGCGGCATCATTAGCTGTTATGGAAAAAAAGGTTCTGCTGATCGATTGTGACCCTCAAGCAAATTGTTCCAGTGGCCTTGGCATAACTCAAGATATGCTTGAAAAGGGCAGCGTTTATGACGCCATTTACGAGCCACAAAAAGCCATGGATTATGTTTTACCAACAGTTTCAAAATTCTTACATATTTTGCCAGCAACAACCGATCTAGTGGCAATTGAATTAGAACTTGTTGATAAAATGGGACGTGAATACTATTTAAGTGAATGCATTCAACAGCTTGATGCTCATTTTGAATATATTATTATAGATTGTCCACCATCTCTCGGTTTAATAACATTAAATGCTCTTTGTGCTGCAAAAGAGATTTTAATCCCATTGCAGTGTGAGTTTTTTGCATTAGAAGGCATTGTTAAGCTTTTACAAACTTATGAGCAGGTAAAAAAGAGGCTTAACCCACAGCTTAGCTTGCTTGGCGTTGTGCTAACTATGCATGATAAAAGAAATCGTCTTGCTCGTGAAGTTAAACATGAAGTGCGTAGATGCTTTCCTGACCAGTTATTTGAAACAGTTATACCAAGAAATGTTAGACTGTCAGAAGCACCAAGTCATGGTAAGTCCATTATACATTATGACATTAAATCCATGGGCGCGGATGCGTATCTAGGCTTAGCCAAGGAAGTGGTTTTACGGCGTAACAGTAAATAATGAACATCGATAAAAAAAGCGGAAACCATGCTAAGCACAATTTCCGCAATATTAATAAATTACAACACAACTTTAACTGTTTAGCTCTTAGGAGTACATTCAAAAACGACCTTACGGTGAAAGTGTTTTTTGCGAACAGTGGCACCACAACGACAAAGAAAAACCATTAACCCACCAAAGTTGGCATTGGTTAAGTGAAAAGGATGTGCTGGGTCATTTTCCCAATCATCAGAAGTTGCTCCACATGCATCGCAATGCACATGCGGCTCGTAAGGATAGGTAAAATCCCAATAAGTTTTCAACTCTTCCAATGAGTCTAACGGTTGGGGTAGGTCAAATGGGTCAACAACGTTTGTTAATTTTTTTGCAGCCTTTTCAACTTGAGCTTGGACTAGTTCCCAAAGTTCTAAGGAAATTTGAACTGAACTGCAGTGACCCTTTGCATTAACTAAATAAAGTATATGTTCTTCATTTTTATTTTGAGGCATAATTACTCCTTTAACAAATAAAGCGAGGCTACATGAGCACAACGCAAAGAATGGGGCGAGGTCTTGATGCCCTATGGGGTGGGGCAGAGCCCTTGGCTGATATTGGCAAAACAAAGCCAAACACAGTTAGTATAGATACTATTTTTCCTAACCCAAAGCAACCTCGTAAGCACTTCTCAAAAGAAAGCCTTGATGAGCTTGCTAATTCCATTACACAGCAAGGTATAATCCAACCCTTACTAGTGCGCCCAAGCGCTTATGGAAATGGTTATGAGTTGGTGGCTGGCGAGCGACGTTTTCGTGCGGCAAAAATTGCTGGCTTAACTGAGTTGCCAGTTTTTATACGTGAACTTGATGACGCAGCTGTTATGGCTGCTGCGTTGATTGAAAATATACAACGTGAAAACTTGTCACCACTAGAAGAGGCAAATGCCTTGCTTAGCCTAAGAGAAGAATGCGGAATTACCCAAGAAGAACTTGCAACTAGACTTGGTAAAAGTCGCTCAGCCATTGCAAATTCTTTGCGTTTATTACAACTTTCTGCTTTAGCTCAAGAGGACGTACAAAATGGCAAAATTAGTGCTGGCCACGCAAGAGCACTACTTAGCCTTGCACCCAATGCTGAAGCGCAAGAGGATTTAAGGCAGGCAATCTTAAAATTTGATTTGTCAGTACGCGATACTGAAGCCGCAACGCAAACATTTAAAGACAAAGCATGCTTTCCTTGGAATCTTCAAGAAGATGGTAATGCGCAATCAGCTCAAGAGCTTGAAGCCAGCCTAACAAAACCAAAGGCTAAAAGCCGCGTTAAGTCAGAATATTTGCAAAATGTTCAGAATAAAATTAAAGATCATTTGAATATTAAAACCTCAGTGAGCGGCAATGATCAAAGAGGACGCATAACCTTAACCTACACTAATGCAGACGAGTTAACTCAAATTTTATCAGGACTTGGTATATCAGAATAAATTTTAAATTTCATATTAAAAAAAGCCAAGCATTAACTTTATTTTATACAAAATTAATGCTTGGCTTTTTACTTTAATTTTTACTTTGCATTCTATAAAAAATAAATTTTAAATTTTTTTCAATTTACATCAAATTAAAGCAGTACTTACAAATTAAAAATGGAGTAGGCCAAGAGCAAGAATTTTTGGTTAATGTTTCACGCGAAACATTAACCAAAAAATTTTTAAAAAAATTAAAGTGAATACCGTTAACAAGAAGCGGCGGACTTAGCAGGGGCAACGCTTGAAAGCTGTCAAAAATGGAGCAGTTAAAAAAAGGCCGCTATTTTAGACCACCCCAAAAAAAGATAGCTAAAACTTCATACAAAGTGACATGAGCAACGCAATAAAATAGGAGTTTATGAACGAGTAAGATAAGTGAAAAAATGCTAATTTTTTTGAAGCACAGCAACATACATACCCTCAAGCCAAGGATGCTCATGAGGGGTTTGCCATGAATAGAGTAGCTTTGCATTACTATGATTTTGCAAGAAAGATTCAACTTGTACTTCATTTTCAAGCGGATTAACGGTGCAAGTCATGTATATCAAAAATCGGTTGGGCTTAAGAACCGCCCATGCACCATTTAAAATTTCTTGTTGTGTTTTGAGCATTTCTTGCAAATCATCATAACTTCGATGAATGCGAATATCTGGCCTCTTTGCTAAAGTTCCAAGGCCAGTACATGGAACATCTAACAACACACTACCATCATACAAATTAAAATCAGGCTTTGCAGCTGACATAATAACGCTTTGCGGCAAAGAATGTCCTAATCTTTTTGCAGTGAACTGAAGCTGTTTAAGCCTTGGTAAGGATAAATCACTCACTAAATTTATATGTACACCTTGCTCCAAAAGGGCGAAGGTTTTGCCACCTTGGCCTGCGCAAGCATCCCACCAAACTTGACTAAGTAGTTCAGGTACAGCCGTAAAACATTTTTCAAGCACTACTTGAGAGCCTGATGCCTGCCATGAAAAAGCACCATCGATGTGCAATTGATAAACAGTTTTATTTAAAATTTCCTTAGGTAGCTGAACACCATTAAAAACAAAACCATCAAAACCTAATGGCTCAGCACCTGGCAGTTCATCAAAATAGTTTTTTAGCTTAATGTAATCTTCATGTAATTTATTAAGCCTTATGCAGTTTTTTGGCCTTTGCAATGACCTTGTTAAAAGCTTAATTGTGTCATTGTGTCCATAGGATCTTAGCCACAAATCATAAATCCACTTTGGGATAGAATAAAACTCATCTTCAGATTCAAAATATCCCAATTGCATGGGCAAATCTTCAAGCCGTATTAATGAGCGCAAAACACCATTACACAATTTAGAAAGCCCAAGATTAAAATTCTTTTTTGTATAATCAACAGCCCAATTAACAGAGGCATAAGAGGGCACTTTGCTTAAAAATAAAAGAGAATAAACTGAAATACCAAGTGTCAATTGTAAAAGCTTGGGCAAGTCTTGACGTTTTTTTAATAAATTATCAAGTATGGCATCAATGCGAATGGCATAGCGAGTATAGCCATAAACAAGTTCGGTACAGAGAGATTTTTCATTGTCCTTAATGGGGAATTGAACAAGGGCTGAGTCAAGCGCCGATTGAAGGGGGGTTGCTTTATCCATTTGCTGTAAAACATAAACAGCAAGGCTACGCGCATCCTTAGGGGTTGATACTTTAAGTTTTGCCATGATGGGATTAACTTTTAACAAAAAGTTTTAGTGCAGATTTTAGCAACTCAACATTAACCGTAGTGTCAATACATGGCCCGCAAGGGCGTTCATTAATAATGCCAAAAACAGGTAGGGGGTAAGTGTCTTGAATGCCAGAAGTTAAATCTCGCTCACAAGCTATGGCAAGAATTAATTTAGCCTTGGTTTGAACTACAATACGCCTTGCAATGGTTCCTCCTGTGGCAATAACAAGGGTAAAGCCCCATTCATCTCGCAATTGCAAAAGGTCTGCTAAGGTGCAAAGCCCACAACGCTGACAATACTCAATACTGTAAGTTAGCCTATGCGCACATTTAGAACTTTGAATGCAATGTGGTAATAATACTAAGATATCCTTGCCTTCGACTTCAATATTGTTACCAAAAACCATTTCATTATTAACTTTTACAAAAGATAAACGAATGGACTCCCTTGAAATACCAAGAGCACGGCCAATAATTTCCATTAGAGGGAAAATTAATTTGATAGTCAAACCACGAAGGCGTTTACTACCAAATATACTTTTACCAGTATAAACGTGATAAGCAAGAGCAATACAAGCCCAAGCAACAAGCGCAATAAGGACGAAGCTAAAAGCACCTAAAAGATAAGGTAAGCTTACATGTATTGCAGAAAGGCCGAATAGAGGAATAAGCCAAGCAATAAGAATAAATAATGAAAGTAGCGTACAAGAGGCACACATGAGGCCAATAAAAAGGCGCTTGCCTATGCCACCGTAATTACTACGTGGCAGTGAGTGGGGATTTTTTTGCCAAAGCTTCATGCAGAATCTTAATTTTGCACAATGGCTAAAGGGCCATGTGTTGATTGTGATTTCAAAAGATAGCCACGAGCAAAGTCAGCTGCACTCATTTCGCCTTTATTAGTGGGGCGCACTTTTTGTAAAATATAAAATTTATCAAGTGTGCAAATGCCCAAAGTATTATTATCCAAAAGCCAAATTTGGCCAGCTAACATGGAACTTGGGTCACACCCTAAAATTTGCGCGTAATGAGCCTTTTCAGCCCCAATAGTTCCTTGCACAATACGTAAGGTTAAATTTGTATTATCTGGCCTTAAAATGTTTGCTTGAGCACCAGGCCAAGGGCTAACGCCTCTGACATGTGCATCAACTTCTGCTACATTTTTATTAAAATTAATTACACCATCAATCTTACTAAGTTTTGCAGCATAGGTTACCTTGGAGTTGTCTTGCGGTGTGGGGGTGAGAGTTTTAACCTTCATCTCTGTAAGCACATCAATTAAAAGGTCAGCACCAAGCTTTGCAAGCTCATCATGCAAAGTGCCACCTGTATGACTTAATATATCTGTGCTTTGCATGGCATAAACTGGTCCAGTATCAAGACCTGCTTCCATCTGCATAATACTAACACCGCTTTGCTTGTGGCCATCCATAATGGCCCTTTGAATTGGTGCAGCACCACGATAAAGCGGTAAAAGCGAAGCATGAACGTTTAGTGGAGCAATGCTAGGAATATCCAAAACAGCCTGTGGCAGAATAAGACCATAAGCGGCAACAGCTAAAACATCAGGCTTTAGCGACTGCAATTGATGAATATCTATTTCATCTCGAAAATTTAGAGGTTGATAAACTGGAATATTAAATTGCTCTGCCGCAATTTTAACAGCAGGGGCTTGTAATTGCTTGCCCCTACCTGCTGGTCGATCGGGCTGGGAATATGCTGCAACAACTTCACAACCATCCCACTTACATAGGCTTGTTAAGATATGGGCTGCAAAATCTGGCGTGCCCATAAAGACAATTCTTAAAGGCTTACTCATGACAATTAAGCCTC
>CAYJCI010000042.1:6309-13686 GCA_964368595.1 uncultured Desulfovibrionaceae bacterium | reverse complement strand
TATTTTAGCAGTTTTAACTGTTTTTAACGTCGACTAATTAATATTTAGCAAACATGGCGCGGATTTTTTGAGGTTCATTAGTAATTAATAGGGCTAGGGTGAGTAATATCCTTGCTTTTTGTGGATTTAGATTGTCCGAGGCAATAAAGCCATTATTCATATCTTCAGCTATGGGGGTTATTACTCCAGAGCCTGTTCTTGATGAGCGCACAACAACTATACCATCCTTACTAGCATGGCCAAAGAGCATGGCTACTTTATCAGATATGCAGCCATTACCAGTTGCGGCAATGACAATGCCATCTGGCTTACTATTTATAATTGCTTCATGCATGGCTGGTGAGGCATCGAGGTATTCATACACAATATCCACACGTGGCAAACTGCTAACTTGCATAATGTCAAATTCAGTTTTCAAGGTGTGAGCTCGTATAACATCACGATAGTATACAGCTTTGAAGTTAATAACATAACCAAGAATGCCAATTTCATGGGCTTTGAAGGTTTCTGTTGAAAGGGTGTTTGACTTTGTACCTTCGCGTGCGGCAACAATATGGCCATCAAGTACTATAAGTACGCCTTTTCCGTATGATTCCTTAGTGGCCGCAACCCCCACAGCGTCAAGAAGGTTCAAAGGGCCATCAGACCCTATGGCAGTTGCTGGGCGCATGGAACCAACGATAACCACAGGCTTTTCACTCTTAACAACTAGGTTAAGAAAGTATGCTGTTTCTTCCAAAGTGTCAGTACCATGCGTGACAACTATGCCATGGCAAGCATCATCTAGCAAAAGGGTGTTTATTCTTTTGGCAAGTTTTAATAATATTTCAAAAGTGAAGTTTTCACTGGGCACGTTGGCAATTTGTTCAGTGCAAACATTGGCAAGCTCAGCAATAGAGGGCACAGCCTCAATAAGTTGCCTGCCAGATAGTGTAGCAGCTTTATAATCTGTTAAATTGGTTGATGATTCAGCTGAACCAGCTATGGTTCCCCCAGTAGCTAGAACAGTGATATTTGGTACTTGTGGCACTGTAGCTCCATGTAAGCTGTAAAAATATTAATAGTTAACTGTTTAGTTGCTGCTGGAAAATGTGTTTCCACGCATTTTTAGCATCAACTAACTAAAATTTACTAGTAAATGATAAATTTCACCAGTTGCGCTTATAATGACTACTCAAAGCTATCATTACAGTCAAGCATAAAGGACAATGAGGTATTACACCACAATAAGCAGCATGAACATAAAAGAAAATTAAATATGATTATTGCTCACTCAATTATAAACTTTATACAAGGTTACAAACAGTTGAATGTGAAAAAAATCACTTTCAACTTAATTTTAATATTTTTTTTAATTTTTTAATATATAAAGATTGCAATGAGTTAAATATTCAATAATATTTTTGATCAAGTTATTGACATGGTAAAATCAGCATGCTAGTCACAAAACTGTGTGGAGTGAGTTAGCTTTTTACTACTTACATCGCTAGATTTCACGCTTTATTATTTGATTTTACAATGTTTTTTATTTTGTTGGAATGTTGTCAGCTTGCTTATTTACGAATTGTTAAATTGTGTGATTAAAAGATAATTGTATTTTCAACTAATTTTCATGTGACCCATATCACGAAGGTTACAGCGGTTTAATTTTTCCACTAAAATGTTTAAGAAATATTTTCTTAACGTTGGGGGTTATTATGAAAGTTAAGTTTGATAGTATTAATTGTTTTGAGATTTTAAGATGGAGTATGGGAATATGAGATACTCAACTCCAATTTTATTTAACTGTTTAAATAATCTTAATATTAGTTTTTTTATTGGTTTTTTATTGGTTTTTTGCCCTAGTGCTTATGCTGCTGACGTAAATCCTGCCTCTGAATTTCGCTTAGGTTACCTTAAAGAATTACCTCACTTTCACGAAACATATAAAGCTAAAGAACATTTAGAAGCACGCTTTAAAATTCTATCAAAGTATTTTAAAAATCCTTATACCTTAGTACCTACTGATTTCCAGCCCAGATCTGGTGTTAGCCTTTTAAATTCTGGTGAGGTTAATGCTTTTATTGGCTTTGTTAAATCTCCTCAGCGAATGTATCAACTTAGATTTTCAAAAAATCCTGTTTTTACCACTAGTTTAAATATTGTTGCCCATGCGGATAAAGACATAACCTATGGTGATTTTGGCGCATTAAATGGTAAAAGTATTGCCATGATGGCTACTAATGTTGAGGCAAAAGGGCAGTTGGATGCTTTTCTTACCAAAAATAATATTGTTATGGATTACAAAATTTATGACGATAACATGGATTTTACAAATAGTTCAGCTGACTTTAAATTAACAAGTTCATATTATCTAACCGATGACCAACGCATAATTATGCGTATTGGTGAGCAAGGCTTATATTTTGCTACATTGCCGAAATATGAATACATATTAAATGCTCTTGATAGTGCAATAGAGCAAGCTAATAAGAATGATGCCCTTGCTCTTAGGGACTTAAATAATCTATATATACATAAGGATATTATAGTTATACATCAAGGTTTAAGCACTGAAGAAAAAAAGCTAGCTAAGAAAAATAGCAAGATGTATCGACTAGCGTATCTGGATAATCACTACCCCATACAATACACAAATGAGCAAGGTCAACCATCCGGCATTACTTTAAGTGTGCTTAAGCTTTTTCATGAAATGCATAAAAACCCAGATGAGTTAATAGCTTATAATCTAAGCACAGCCATTGACTTAAAGCAATTCGACATGCTTTTTTCTGTGGTGGGTAATACTGCTTTAAAGAGTGAATTTTTTCATGCTTCCGATGTTTATTTGAACCTGCCCATGTTGATTTTTAAGAAAACTAGCTTTGACACAATAAAAAGCTTTGGAATGCTTGACTATTCCACCTTAAATCATGAAGATGTGCAAGCAATCTTTCCGCGTTGGAAAATAAATATTTTTAATAGCTTAGATGAAATGATAGTGGCTTATAAGCAAAATGCGATTGATGCTATTTTTCTTTCAGAGCCTGAGGCTGAGTACGTCACTGGTAAGTTAGGAATGCAGAGCAATAGACTTATACCCACAACCTTTAACTTGCCATTAAAATTTTACCTATCCAAAAAATATCCTGCTGCGGCTGTGAATGTTTTAAATTCATATATTGGTAGGCTTAACCCTGTTGCCTTGAAAAAAGTTATATTAGATGAAAATCGCAATATTCATCCTCCGATTACACCTATAGAGTTTATATTAAAACACAAAATAATATTAATATGCATTGTGCTTTTAGGTTTATCAATTCTTGGCTTAATACATTTTATAAGGGTAAGGCAAACAAAAGCCAAATATGACAAGCTTAGCCAAACTGACGCCCTCACTGGACTTTATGCTAAAGAAAAGGCTTATGCCATTATGGAGCAAGCTCTAAGCAAAGCCTATCCTGATGAATACATAGCAGTTTGTATTGATATTGATAAGTATGCATTGCTTAATCAAGTTTATGGTAGTGATAAGGCAAATGAAGTTCTTTGCTACTTAGGTAATTTTATCAAAGATAAATATGTTAAGCGTGTTCATGCAACATGTGCTGCAAGGCTAGGTAATGATATATTCCTCATATTTGGTAAAATTAAGGACATTGGTGAAGCTTTAGATTCACAAGAAGAAGTATTAACAATAATTCACGAAATTAAAGAAATATTAAATAGTAATTATACAATTAGCTTGTCACGGGGGTGTTATATTATTGATGATGTAACTTTATCCGTTGATACAATTATTAGCTATTGTAATTTGGCAAGGTATGCTGGAAAGTCAGAGCATGCAGTATCCACTACATTTTTTGATGATGAAATGAAAAAAACCCTCAATGCTCAAAGAGATATTCTTTATAAAATGGAAAATGGCATTGAAAATAATGAATTTATTTTAAACTTCCAACCTAAGGTTGATGCAAAGTCTGGGAATATATGCGGAGCTGAGGTTCTGGTGCGTTGGCAAGCACCAGATATGCCAACTATCTATCCCAATGACTTTATTCCTATATTTGAGAAAAATGCTTTTATTACCAAACTTGATATATATATCTTTGAAAAAACGTGTCAGTTTATTATGGAAAATAGAGCCAACTTAGATATTCCACCCATTGCCATAAACTTTTCAAGTATTACGCTTTTGCATGTGGATACATTGCAACATATTAATGATATTTTAACTGAATATCAGGTAAAACCTGAGGAAATTGAAATTGAAATTACAGAAAGCGCAATGGTTGTTGAGTCTGACATGTTTACAAATACCATTCAGGAATTGCGTAACTTAGGTTTCTCCATAGCCATTGATGATTTTGGGGCAGGTGTATCCTCTTTGCACAGGCTAAGCTCGCTGAATATTCAAACTGTTAAGTTAGATAAAGCTTTTCTTGATAAAAAGTTTACCACTAAAAGGGGTGTATTCCTTGTGGCAAGCATCATTAACATGTTAAGAAAACTTGGCATTCAAGTTGTTGCGGAGGGAGTTGAAACAAAGTTACAATTGTTAATTTTACAAAAAATAAATTGTGATGTGATTCAAGGCTATTATTTCTACAAACCCATGGGTATGGAGAGCTTTGTGGAAGTTCTTAAAAGCTTCAAGATGAAGGGAGTTGAAGCAACACCCCCTCATAATAGTGAAGAAAAGGATTCTGCTGCACTTTGATGCAATATTTCATAAAAAATAGGCAATTATTATGAATTTACAATTAAAAAAACACATATTGCTTGCTTCAATTCTTAGCATTTTTTGGAGTGGTTTTGTATTATACTCGTATTTTCGCCAAACTGATAGAGAGCAATTAATCACCAAGGAAATGCATAATTATGCTTTTCACGTGGGGGAGAAAATAATTGAAGTTTTTAACTGGTTTGAGGACAGTAAGCCAGTTTTTGTCCCCTTTGCGCAGAGCGGGATGGATACGCCCCTACCAAACACTGTCATTCAAGGTAGCAATGGCATGGCCCTTGCTATGGCAGTGCCTATTACTTTGGCAAAGAGATTGGAGGAGCGCACTCAAAATGGTGTAAAAATACGCTTTGTGAGTAATACACCTCTAAATCCTGCGCATTTGCCAAGCTCTTCAGTTAATAATCTTATAATGAAGTCTATTGAGTCAGATAGTGATGACTTTTTTGGATTTAGGGAGGATGTGGGTCTTTATAGCTACGTTCACCCCCTAACAGCTACTAAAAATTGCATAAGTTGCCATACTTCATTAGATGAAGGCGGCCTCATTGGCGCAATGGTAATTGATATTAATAAGAATGAATTTTTTAATGCTGAGCGGACAAGCAATTATCAATACCTAATTGCCAATGCCATAGCTAGTTTTATAATTGTACTTATTTTGTATTTTATTATTGTGGATATGTGGCGCAGGCATAGAGCCCAAAGCTCCAGCGCCCAACAAGCCCAAGCCATAGCAACAAATATGAGCCAAGAAATTGAACTAGTGCTTGGTAATATGGGGCATATTTTAAATGAGCTAAGGCAAGATGCTAATGACTCTAAAAAAGAAGCACTCGTTCAAAGCTTACAGGCTATTAATAAAAGTTTACTTGATACTTCATTCAAACTTCAAGCTGGGGAGAATAGCACTCAACACTCCGATGAAGAAGTTTTTAATGTGGAAGAGTTGTTTGAAAATTGTGCACAAATTTTCTATCCTCAATGTTTAGAAAAGCAAATAACATTGGATGTTAATGTAGACGTTTCCGTCCCCACATATCTTTTAGGTAATACGCATTATTTAAGGCAAGCAGTGGGGCGTTTGCTTAAAAATTCTGTAATGTACACTCGCAAGGGTAGTGTAAAATTACGTGTGCGCTCAGCCGTAGACATGCCTTCAAGATTCCATATGAAAAACCTTAACAACCTCCCAATACATCTTATTATTGAGGTGGAGGACACAAGTAATGGCTTTGTGGTAACTGATAATCAAAGCCTTTTGAAAAGCTTTGCTGCATCCGTTAGCCGTGGGAGTCGGGCTACATCTCGCCCAGTTATAAGCCTTGCAGCCATTAATGACTTGGCAGAATTTTTAGATGGTAGTGTAAAAACATTGCATAATACCAAGAATGGCGCTTGCTTTAAGCTTGTTGTGCAAATGAAAATGCTTGAAGAGAATCAAGGAGTGGGGCTTCAAGTTAATCATGAACTTTCAATGTCACAAATAGACCATAAAAGCGTGCGTGAAGCGAAAAAAGAAGCTCAGGAAAATATGCTCAATTCTTTATCCTTTCCAGTAAAGCAAGGTGCACCAAGAGTGGATAATCAAGATGTGATACAAGCAAGCGCCTTATTAGCTACAGATGACCCAATATCTGTGCTTATCGTGTATGCAGGTGTCATATCAAATGAAGATAAAGCTACTTTGAAAAAAGAAAAGATTAACGTGACCCAAATGTCCACTGCCAGCCAAGTTCTTGAAACTATAACCAATCCTTATCATGGTTATTCAATTGTTTTTATTCATAGTGCTGTAGATGTTGATATGTTCTACCTTGCTACCAGAATAAGATATGCTGAAGGGCCTGATGCAAAGCCAGTGGCTATTGTTATTATTGCTGATGATATTGTCCGTACTGATATGGACGTTATGCGCTTTTTTAATGTATCAACCGTTGATAATTTCCAAAAAGATCCGCACATCCTTGCAAAGATTGCTCGTCTTGTAATGCAAACGTCGAGTAACAAAATATTCCAGGGTGGAAACTTTTTGGATAAAACAGCAATGGATGAAAATTCAACAAAGATTTTTGACATGCAAAAAGCTTTGGAGAATGCCAAGAATGACAAACAATTGCTACGCTCCATATGCTCCATGTGGATACGCTTTTACCCAAGGCAGGTGGAACGCTTGCAAGCAATAATTGATGAGGGTGATACAGAGGAAATTATACGCTTCTTGCGTTCAATTAAGAACTCAGCAAGCACTGTTTGCTTACCCATGCTTTGGGCTGAGGCAAATCGCCTTGAAAAGCTAGTTTCTACAGGTAAAACTGTGCGCTATGAAAAGTTATTTTCCATTTATGAGAAATGTTTTAAGCATTTAAAGAATGGTTTTGAAGTTAAAGATAATACTCAAAAAGTAAGTGAGTCTAAAGTTTTACCGATAACAGGAGCTATTCAATAGTGTGATAGAAATATATTTTATTGATATTATTAACTAATTGCTTTTTATGTAAAAACAAGTTGCTAGCACGATTAAGCTGCTTTAGGCAAATTGTATTATTTTACCATGCTATGCTACAATGGAGGTTTGACTCTCCCTTGTAAATTTTTAAGGACTTTGAGCAAATTGCTTTAAGTCCTTTTTAATGTGAAATTGCAGTGCTTAG
>CAYJCI010000042.1:0-6209 GCA_964368595.1 uncultured Desulfovibrionaceae bacterium | reverse complement strand
GATTTGACGAATGATATGATTCAATATATATTAACTTCAAGCCTTTCTGTGAGCAGGCGGCCTTAAGGCTTGTTTGTGAATTTTTTCAAATGTACCCCTAAACATTTTTGATTTTTTACCGTTTTTAGTTCCAATACGTTCAAAATTGATTTTTAATTGAGTTTTGTAGTAGAATAGTAAACTGAGTCTGAACTTTGCAGTATCATGTTGTGTAAATTCTAGTAAGGGTGAAATTATGAAAATCAGAACTACCTTTTTTATTTCAAATGCTTTAGTTGTTCTTATGATATTTGTATCATTGTATTATTTGTTTGCAGCAGGTAATGAGTTTGACGAAATACAAGAAGTTAACAGTAACAATGCAATATTAAAAGAGCTGTCAAGAGAGCTTAGGGCTTCATCTGCTGCATTAACCGATAATGTGCGTTTGTACGTTGCAAATAACGATGAAGCATTCAAAACAGAATACAATAAAATTGTTGATATACGAGCCGGTAAATTACCACGCCCACAAGATTCAAGAGTAGCCCCTGATCAAAAAATACCCTTGCTTGATTTGTTAAAGCAATATGGCCTTACAGACGAAGAATTTTCCTTACTTGAGCAATCAAATAAGCTTTCAAATACTTTAATTGATATTGAGGTTGAGGCTATGAATGCCATGGTTGGTAAGTTCAAAGATGCCTCTGGCGGCTACACAATAAATTCAGAACCCAATCAAAAAATGGCAATTGAGCTTGTTTTTGGCAAGCAGTACAGAGCGGAAGTACTTAAAATCATGACCCCTATTAATACTTTTTTTACCAAGTTAGATAGTAGAACCACTGCACTCTCCCAAAATGTGACCGATAAATTCAGAACGTCTGAATATGTTGCCACGTTTTGCTTGTTTGTTACCATTGCTTTAGCCATTATTTCATATTTATTTACCCAGCAAGCGGTAATTAAGCCCATAGAGCGCACAACAATCTTTGCTAAGGAAGTAAGTGAGGGGAATTTAGCAGCCACTATTGAGTCAAACAAGCAAGATGAGATTGGTCAATTAATAGATGCAATTCGTACTATGTTAAGCACTCTAAATTCCATTGTTGATGAAATATACCATACATCTAATAAAATTTCTCTTGGAGAGCTAACTGCAAAAGCCGATGACTCAAAGTTTGCTGGTGGCTTTAATAAGCTGATGGTTTCTGTTAATAATCTTGCAAAGGCTTATCGCGACTTACTTGATAATATGTCTACCAATATCTTTTCAGCTACAGCTGATAATAAGATAATATACATGAATAAAACAGCGCAGAAAACATTGCAAACAACAAACTTCATGGGTAAAGATTGTGGAAATTTTTTCAACTCCCCAGCTTGTGGTAATGAGCATTGTTTAGGCAAAACTGCCATTGCGCAACGCTCAATCATAAACTCAGTTGCCCCTTGTGTGATTAATGGCAAGAATATGCACTTTGATGTATTTGCAACCCCTCTTTATGATGCTGACAACAATGCTGTTGGATATATTGAATTTCTAAACGATATAACTCAAGTTCAAGAGCAAAGCGATGCAATACGAGAGATGTCAATACAAGCTACTGAAATTGCAACTCGTGTTGCTTCTGCAACTGAAGAGCTTTCTGCGCAAACAGAGCGTATTGTTGAAGGTTCAAATTTCCAACGTGAAAGTATTGAAAAAACGAGCACTGCAATGTTGCAAATGAATTCCTCTGTACAAGAAGTAGCACACAATGCAGCAACCACAGCAGAGCAGAGCAACTCTGTGCTGCAAAAGGCCCAAGAGGGCATTAGTAATATTGGGCAAATGTCAAATGCAATGCATACTTTGACAGCCTCAGCTGATAACTTGACTCAAAATATGGAAAAGTTAGATAAGCTCTCAGCAGGCATTGGCAATATTATTAACGTTATTACTGATATTGCGGATCAAACAAACCTTCTTGCCCTAAATGCCGCCATTGAAGCTGCAAGGGCTGGTGAAGCTGGGCGCGGTTTTGCCGTTGTTGCAGATGAAGTAAGAAAGCTTGCGGAAAAAACAATGGATGCCACTCGTGAGGTTAGTGAAAGCGTTCGCTCAATTCAAAATTCAAGCACGGCTAATCAAGAGGAAGTTAAGAGTGTCGTAAAGCAAATTATACAAACATCTGAATTTGCAAAACAATCTGAGGATTCATTGCAAGAAATTGCATCCGTAACAACTCTTAATACAGATATGATTCACCAAATAGCAAGTGCGGCTAATCAGCAATCGACAGTTTCAGAAGGAATTTCACAATCTATGAGTGATATAAATGAAGCTGTAAACAAAAATACTGAGGCCATAATTCAATCTGCTGATGCAATTCGTGAGCTTGCACAACAAGCGCAAGAATTGCAACGTACTATGGATAAGGCCTAGAGCGTTTTGGGCGAGTATGTCTTAAGGCATGGTGATGCTGTGCTTTTTAGAAGTTGCCAAACTCCCATAAGGTGACTCATGCCATTTATGATTATAAATTACGCATACTCTAGCTAAATCTAAAACTATTTCTGTATGGTCGTGAGTGTAGAAAAAATTACATTCACGACCATTCATAATTTGTCAATTTACCTTTTAGAAATTACTTTTTTTGATATATTCGCCGTGGACTTTGAGCAAGTTCTAGTAAACTATACCTACCAGCACTTATCCTGAAAAAAATATATTAATGCATAATATTATAGTTTATTAGTTAAAAAATCGTCATTTAGGGTGATTGCAAACTATGCAGAATGCTTATCTTTTTTTAAGTCTAAGCCTTGCCTCAACTAATCTGTATTTTTTATATTTTTGTAGCTTTGCACGCCTCCAGTAAATTATAAATATTTTTTTATTTGACGAAGCTATCTAAATAGTTTATTATTTAAGATAATTGTCAAAGTCTTCTAAACTCATAGATTAACTATAGTCTTTTACTAAGGATTTTCGATGTCTATGTCTGCAAATACAAATCTCTCATCTGAATTTTTTCACAATATGCTGAATTCTGTTCCTGTGGCACTTAGTTGCTGGACGCAGGATGGCAAACCTGTATTTTGTACAAATCAATTTCTGGAATTTTTTGGTGTTAAGGATTTTGATGAATATTTCAAAGAGTATCTTAACCTTTCGCCTTTAGTGCAGCCCAATGGTGAAAGCTCAAAAAACCTTGGAAATAAATATTTAAAGCAAGCCTTTACTACGGGCAAAGCTAATTTTGTATGGGCGCATAAAAATAAAGCAGGCGAAACTTACCTTGTAGAATACACTTTAAGGCGAATTGAGTATGAAGGGCAAAGCATTGTAACCGCATACTTTACGCAAATGCACGCTACTTTTACGGGTATATTAGAAAAAGCAAACACCTTTGAACAAAATCAAAATATACTTGATGCCGCACCTCTTAGCATAAATATTTGGAGTAAAAATAAAAAGGTTATTGACTGCAACGAGGCAACGCTTGAATTATACGGATTTTTATCTAAAGAAGAGTTTTTTGAGCAAGCGCTGGATGTATTTCCAGAGTTTCAACCAAATGGTAGGGAATCATTAAATTATCATCAAGAATTGCTAGATATTGCCTTTGAACAAGGGCAAAGCCGAGCAGAGTGGGAGTTCTTGAACCTTAATGGGGGAAAAATCCCCGCTGAAGTGGTTCTTAAACGCATAAAATATAAAAATGAAGATGTGGTAATTGAATACACTAAAGACTTGCGTGAAATTAAAAAAAGCATGGCAATGGTTACGGAGGCGGAAGAACGCGTAAATATTATGTTTGATACAACCCCGCTTTGTGCCAATTTTTGGAATAAAGATTTTCAAAATATTGATTGTAACCTTGCAGCAGCAAAACTCTTTGGCCTTCGCGATAAGCAAGAATACCTTGATAGGTTTCATGACCTTTCACCAGAATATCAGCCAGATGGAAGGCTTTCTTCTGAATCGGCTATGGAAAAAATTACTACGGCTTTTGAGGAAGGTTACTGTAATTTTGAATGGATGCACCAACAATTAAATGGGGAGCCCATTCCTACAGAGATTACTCTTATTAGGGTTTCGTTTAAAAATGATTATATTGTAATTGGTTATACAAGAGATTTACGAGAATTAAAAAATACACTTAGAAAAATGAAAGATGCTGAAGACAGAACTCAAGCTATGCTTGACTCTGTACCCATGGGCGCAAATTTTTGGGACAGCCACTATGGTCTTATAGATTGTAATATGGAGATAGTAAAACTCTATGGTTTTGACTCAAAACAAGAGTATATGGAAAATTTTAGTGATTCTTTGCCAGAATTTCAGCCTGACGGTCAACGTAGCACTGATGCTGTAATAAAGAAGCTTTCAAAAGCACTTGAGCAAGGCTATATGCGTTTTGAGTGGTTTTGTGCGCATGCTCGCACTAAAGAGATAATACCTGTAGAGGTAACTCTTGTACGAATTATGCATAATGGTGAATATGCTGTCATGAGCTACCTTCGCGATTTGCGTGAATTTAAAGCCATGCTGAAAGAAATTCATGCGGCAGAAGAGAGTTTGCGTGCTGCTCGTGACCTAGCAGAGAAAAACGCCCATGCTAAAAGTGAATTTTTGGCAAATATGAGCCATGAAATACGAACCCCCATGAATGGAATTTTAGGTTTACTACACCTATTATCAAAAACACAATTGCAAGGAATGCAAGATGAATATGTTCAAAAATGCCTATATTCTGCCAATAATCTTTTGCGTATTATCAATGACATCTTAGACATTTCAAAAATAGAAGCTGGTAAGCTTGAGCTTGAGTTGGTGCCTTTTACTTTAAGCGACATATGTGATGATGTAAAAAACCTATATCTTCCGCGCTTTAACGAGAAAGGCATAGCTTTACAAATTCATAAGGGAAGTTACCCAGATGATTTACTACTAGGTGACCCTCTACGCGTAAAACAAATTCTTTTTAATCTTATAAGCAACGCACTTAAATTTACTAATAAAGGTGCTGTTAGCCTGCATATTAAAAATAGAATTAAGCATGATGGCAAACTTCATTGCCTCTTCTCCGTTGAAGATACAGGCATAGGTTTGAGTGAGGAGCAGGCTGACCGCCTGTTTGCACCATTTAGTCAGGCCGATAGCTCAGTTACGCGTAAATATGGTGGGACTGGTCTTGGGCTTGCCATTTCAAAAAATATTGTAGAAACAATGAACGGAAGCATGTGGATTGAGAGTGCAATAAACGAGGGGGCCACATTCTTTTTTGACTGTGCTTTTGACATAGTTCCACCAGAACATTTAGCACAAAAAACTCCATGCGCCATAAATGCATGCGTTGATCAAAATATAGTGCATTCTGGGCATTTACTCCTTGTTGAAGATAATGAAATAAATCAAATAATTGCAGAGGAATTGCTAAAAACTGTAGGCTATACTGTTGAAATTGCTCAGCATGGCAAGGAGGCTTTAGATTTACTTAATCAAAATGCATATGACTTAGTGCTGATGGATATTCAAATGCCCGTAATGGATGGTTTAACCGCAGCACAAAAAATACGAGAGGATAATAGATTTAAGGATATTCCTATTGTTGCCATGTCAGCCCATGCTATGGTTGGTGACAAGGAAATTAGCATAGAGCACGGTATGAATGATCACATAACTAAGCCCATTGAGCCAGAAGTACTTTACTCAACACTGCACTATTGGCTGACCAAGAAGTAATTAATTTCAAAAAAAACTTTTAAATATTAGTAATGAACGACAAAACAACGATTATTCCCACTGTAATGGAACGCTTGGAAAAGCTGCAAACTGGGCAATGCCTAGATATGCGAACTTTTAAACGCAATCGTTCAGTGGCTATCATTTGCACGGGTAATGACAGCTTTAATGTGGTAGAGCGCGGTTTTCATGAAGAATCGTGGGAAGGGCTTAACGCAGAAAAAATCAAAAAATTGTTAAAAACTCTACTAAAACGAGAGTTTCCGCGCAGTAATAAAATCAGGCTATATACTTTGGACTCATTTGAGCATGCTGATGTAAACCGCATGGGTCATGGCTCAGGGCGTTTTGGCGGCTAATTAATCTACAATCATCTATTTTGCATGGCTTAGCTTTTTAAGCGTTTTTACATTAATGGGTAAAGCATTATCAAGATGCCAGTTTCAAATTTTATAAAATGATAATGCTTTAGTTGTTGTTAGAACTATTTAGTTGA
>CAYJCI010000041.1:9451-13877 GCA_964368595.1 uncultured Desulfovibrionaceae bacterium | reverse complement strand
CACGTAAACGGCTTTGCCGCCCGTTGGGTCGAACTTCCTGCGACTGCAAAGTGGTGTTTGGAGTGGGCGTGCCATTTTTCAGCATCAACTAAAGTAAACTTTCGTAATCTAAGACAAGATTTTGCTTAGGGCATGCACTTCTTGCAATGTTTCATCCCAAGCCTTGTGTGAATAATTTTTATTTTGTAAAAATAAATGTATATAGCCTGTAAATGGTTGAATTGGCTTAGGCAATTTTTGCCAAAAATTTACACTTAGCTTGAATTCCTTACCCAAGAAAACATTTTTTAAATGCCTTTGTAAAGCCATTCCAAGGTTAATGATTGCTTGGCGTAAGCTGTCAATAAGATGTGGATAATGCTTTTGTAGTTTAGCCAATATAGGGGCAGGGCTTGGGCCTTGGTTTAATCTATAATAAAACCATGCTTGCCAAAAACGAGCTAATAAAAGCCTTGGACTTTCGCGCTTTTTATTAATGTGCATAAGATTAAATAATCCATGAGCATCACGAGCAGTTTGATATATATTAATATCGTTAATTTCAAGGTTTGATAGTCTTTTAGGGTCTTCAATAATGCTTTGGGCAATAAGGGCCACGCGGGCTGGGTTTAATTTTAGCTGGCAAGGGGTGCGGGAGCAAGCTTGCCAACAGCCTGAGCATGCAATGTTTGGTTGTAATATATAGTTGTTGGGGAAAAATGGCCCAGTTTCCCATGGGTTTACTGGCCCAACTGATATATTAAGCACAGGTGTTTTAAGCCAATTTGCTAAATGCATGGGGCCTGTATCTGGTGTAATAAAAAGGTTTAATTGTTGCAGGATATTTGCAAGCTCAATGAGGGATAGCTTGCCGCAAAGTGAGGCATGCTTTAAGCCAGAAAGGCGCATGGCTTCATTACCAAGCTCCACATCATCTGGCCCTCCAATAAATAAGGGTTGATAATTTTTGCGTAAAAGCCCTTGGGCAAGTTTGGCAAAAAATTCTGGTGTGGGGCGTTTTTCCTTTTCACTTGCTCCCACAAAAATACCAATTTTGGCTTTTCCTCTTATTTCAATATCTGGTCTTGAATTATTAAATAACTGTACTTTTTGATGATTTAAGATTTGTAAATCGCTCCAATGAAATAAATTGTATCTATTATTATGTACAATACTTGCGCGGTATAATGACCAAGCACCATCAATGTAGCTATAGTCTTGCGTGCTGCGCGCCCCATAATAATATTCTGCATTTAGGCTACCAGCTAAACTTGCAGCCTCAGGCCTATGACTTAAATTAATTATGGAATGAAAATCCACATTTTGTAATTGTGGCGCAGCTTCTGGCGGAAAAAATGTTGTTTTTGGTGAAAATTGCATTAAATCCAAAAAGAAATTTGGCTCAGCAACAGTCCATATTTCATTGTTTGGATAGAGTTTTTGCAAAGTACCAAGCAGCGGGAAACTTAAAATAATGTCACCCATGCGTTGCATTTGCAGCACTAAGATAGGTTTCATTTATCTTCTATTCCGTATACTTGCTTCATGTTGCTTAGCAAGGTTTGTAAGCGGTTATCCCAAGTATGCTCTGCCAAAACTCTTTTTCTAGCGGCCTTGGTAATCTGCTCGCGGGCTTTAGGGTTATCTAAATAAAATTTTATTAATTCAGGTATTTCTTCTATTTCTTTGTAGAAAGCAATTTCTTTGTGAGGCTCAAAAAGATTATCCATCTGCTCACGCCAATCTGTAAGCACAAATGCATTACAAGCAGGAACATCAAATATACGCTGATTTACGGCTCCCTTCATTTGCTTGCTTGTGCAATTGAAGTTGATGTCTGAAAGAGGATAGAATGTATGTAATTCTTCGTAATAATTAAGTGCGTCATGCAAGGTGAATTGCTTTTTTTGTTTTTCAAAAATTATTTCCCAGCCATCATCACCCACAATTAGCGGATTAAAGGGCAGGGTTTGCTCTACACATCTTGCTCTATATAATCTTGTGGCCTCCCAAGTAACGGCTGTTTCAAAGCAAAGGCGTTGTTCATTATTGTCCAAGGATGCGAATTCTTTATATGTATCTGGAAATTTATCTTGAATAAATTCTGCCACAGAGTGCTGCGGGCTTGCGTCAAAGTGTTTGGAAACTTCGTTAAAATGTTTAAGTAGATTTTGTGGTAATGGGGTTTTGTTAAGGCGAGATATTACCTTGTAATGCATGGAGTTACCAACAAATGAGATGGGGCATTTCCATTTTTTCTTGCCAAGAGTATTGGGTTTAAAATGAGTTGTATCTGTACCAAGCGGTAGGTAAAAAACATTTTCAAAGCCCATAGCTTTCAAGGAGCTAATATTGTCAAAATCCCATGTGAAAATACTTACCCAAGGGCTTTTTAATTTATTATAAAGGTGCAAAATAAGGTGAGGATTATCCACAAACCATGAGGCTAACGGGATTTGTAATTTTTCAAGTAAGTCAATGAGTACACCTTCTATATCCACCCCTAAATGATTAAGAGTTAGCAGGCAATCAGGTTTAAATTTAATAACGGCCATGAGCAAATTTTCAATAAATTCACTGCTTGCCATGCTGTCATTGGGTACTTTTAGTATTTCATAATCAATATTTAAGCGTTTGCAAGCAAAAGCAACTTCGCCCATAAGGAAGTATTTACTGGTAATTAGTAATAATCTTGGTTTGTTATTGCTAAAACGTGGCTTGCGGGCTTTAGTCCAAAAGTCATACTCATTGCTGGCTTCAAGGTGCTTGCGTAATTTACCATACCACGGCCTATCAAGGCGCATATAAAAAGGGTGAATAATAGGTAAAAATGGTAAGAGCCCATGCTCAGATTGCCATGTTGTAAGCGTTTGCAAAGCTTCATCTACATCTTGAGTGCTAATTAATAAAATTCTTTTTTTCTGTTTTGCTGGTAGTTTATCAATTGTTTTGCTAATCTTTAATATTTCAAGCTCTTTATCAACAATGGCAAGAGGGCCTTCATGTTTTTGCAAAATAACTTTTAAGGCATGCCCAAGGCCAGCCCCAAGTAATACAGGTAGTTTTTTTTCAACATTTAGGTTTTCTACCATGACAAGTTCGCGGTCTTTACCGCCAGCACCAAGCATATGCAAAGGCCCATATTCGCGTTCAATTACAATGTCATTATCATCTGTAAGTATTGGTTTATACATGAGTTATCCTATGCTATGCTTTTGGTATATGGGGTCTGCAAATTATTTCGTCATTTTCAAGTACGAATTCAACGCATTGCATGTATTTATCCACTTGGTAAAATGATCGACCTATGGCAATTTCTACACCGGGGAAAACTTCACCCGCCGCTACAACCTTGCAGTATTGAAGCATTTTTTCTTCTTCATGCAGAGTATTCCAAATGTTATTGCGTGAAACTATATATGCGTCATATCTTTTGCGTAATTTTGCTAGCTTTTTTGTTAGGTCATTAGTTTCAGGCGCTAAATGCCCAGCCACAGCTTTGAGGTGATGTATTTTATTTGAAAAGTCGGTTATTTGAGTGTCAATTTTTTCAAGCTTGCGTATGAGTAAGGGGTCATAACCAAGGAAGATTCGAGTTGCAACTTGAGCTTTATTTCCAAGCCTTTGCCCCACGTAAACACCTTTCAATGCGTGCAAATTGCCACCTATGAGGTGCTCTTGAATAATGGCATTAATCCCTGCATAAAAGTTTGAATGCAAGGAATATTTTGTAACTAATATATTACCGCGAGTTCTTGCTTCGATTTTCTCAGTAAAAGTTAAGCGTATGGTATTATTGGCTCTTAATACACAGCGTTTAGCAATGCCGCCCCTAGCGCCGCCACCCACGGTTAAGTCTTGCTTGGCAAGCACTCGTCCGCCCTCCACCATGCCATTTATAATAACATTTTCGCCATATACACTAAAGCCCGCCCGCACATTGCCAAAGATATTTGTATCTCCAATAAAGCTAATATTACCAGTGTAAAAGCTAACGTCAGAGCGCAAATTCAATACGGCTTTGACCATTATTTTTTCTGCATTATAAAGCACATAGCCTTGTTTTTCAGCAAGTAAGCGAAGGGGATTTAGCGGGTCAAGGTAGGTGTTTGGCCCCATGGGGAATGTTGCATCTTCATAGATGAAGCGTTCATCAGGATTTTGCACCAATTCTAAAGGGATAAATTCTGCAAGTAATTGATGTTCTTGCACGTTTTGAACGTAACCTAGGTTGTAGAGGTCAGTTTTTTTATCTCGCCCGACTTTTGGCTGCAAGTGTGCCATGTCTGGGTCAAAATAATGCTGTAGGTATAAAGGCACTGGCACTCTCCGCAAGGTTAAAACATATAATAATCCATAAGCTTGCTAAACTAGGCCAATACATTACAAGGCCTTGCAGTATTCTATATCATTAATGTATGTTGCGTCAATGCTTGGGCCTTGATAC
>CAYJCI010000041.1:5032-9351 GCA_964368595.1 uncultured Desulfovibrionaceae bacterium | reverse complement strand
CTGGTTCAGAAGTTTTTTTAGCGTCATCTTCAGCTCTTAGTACACGGCGAAGCACCTTACCCACAATGGTTTTTGGTAGTTCATCACGAAATTCCACTGTGCGAGGAACTTTGTAGGATGCAAGCTTACTTCTACACCAAGCTATTACTTCTGTTCTGGTTAATTTTTCACCAGGATGTAAAACAATGAAGGCCTTTAGGCTTTCACCTCGAACTGGATCATCAACACCAACGGCAACTGCCTCAAGTATGCTTGGATGTTCTAGTAAAACTTCATCAATTTCACGTGGATATACATTGTATCCGCCAACAATCACCATGTCTTTTTTACGATCTGTAATGTAGAAAAACCCTTGCTCGTCCATGGTGCCAAGGTCGCCAGTGTAGAGCCAGCCATTGCGTAAAGCAGATGCTGTTTCATCTTCCTTATTCCAATAGCCAGCCATGATTTGCGGGCCTTTGATAATAAGTTCGCCCATCTTACCAGGCCCAAGAGTTAATGAACCGCCCTCCATATCCACAATACGAGCCTTCGTGCTAGGCAGTGGCATGCCAATGGATCCAGCTTTTTGATTGTCAGAAACAAGTGGATTAATATGTGTTATGGGTGAGGCTTCGGTTAGGCCGTAACCTTCAATGATGGTTGCGCCAGTAATTTCTTGAAATTTACGAAAATGCTCCACTGGTAATGGGGCAGAGCCAGAGATACAAAGCCTAATACATTTTAAATCAAAATTAGAAAGATTTTTTTGTTGCATAAGCGAAATATAAACAGAAGGCGCACCGGGGAAGATGGTTGGCTTGTGTTTTTTTATAAGCTTTAGCACATCTTGCGGCACATATCTTGGCATTGGGTAGGTCGTGCCCATAATGGCAGTGGGTATAATTAAGCCAACGCAAAGGCCATAAACATGGAAAAATGGCAGTAATGCTACTAGTTTGTGATGGTCCTTAACTACGTCACTAATCACACTAATAATTTGCCTACAGTTGGAACCTATGTTCGCATGGGTTAGCATAACACCCTTAGGTAGGCCTGTGGTTCCGCCAGTATATTGCAAAAGTGCCACATCGTTTGCCCCAACACCTTGCTTAACGCTATATCTATGCGTGGAGGTAAACATATTTTTCCACGGAATTATGGTTTCATTATCATAGGGCACTTCTACATGTGTACTGCTACGCTTTGCCTTAAATTTGTATAAAAAATTCAAAGGAAAGCTTAAGCCATCACCAATGCAGGTTACAATATAGCTTTCAACGGGCAGGCGGTCACGCAGTGGGTTGATTTTATTCCACAATAAATCAAGCATTATTAAGTGTTTAGCGCCTGAGTCTTGCATGTGGTGTATGATTTCTGATTCCATATACAAGGGGTTAGTCATAACCGCAATGGCACCAGCCTTCATAACGCCCCAAAATGCAATTATGGCTTGTGGTACGTTGGGTAACATAATGGCAACACGATCACCATGATTAACACCCATAAGCCGTAAGGATGATGCAAAAACTTCTGCTTTGTCCTTTAGTTCAGCATAAGTAATTTTTGTATTTTGAAAGATAATTGCTGGCCTTGATGGATGCATTCTTGCGGCATCATCAAGTAATGCAAAAATTGGTTTGTCAAAAGTGTCAATCTCATGCTCAACGCCTTTGTCATAATTTTGCAACCAGGGCTTGTCGTCAAAAGTTGGTATAGATATTTCTTTCGTGCTCATAAATTATCCTAATAAGTATTTCAACTAATTGTGATGGCATTTACTAAGGCCACAGCCTTTATTCCTTCGCCACTGCCAGTAAAGCCAAGGCCTTCTTCTGTAGTAGCTTTTACATTAATTTTTTCAACTGGTAAGTTGAGTAAGTGAGCAATGTTTTTAGCAATGGCGTTACGTTGTGGCCCTATTTTGGGCTTTTGCGTAATGATTGTTAGGTCAACTTGAGTGAGTTGAACATTTTTTTGCCCTAACATTTGTAGCACATTACTTAATAACACGGCGGAGTCTACATTATCAAAGTTATTGTCATTATCTGGAAAGTGCAGGCCAATATCACCTAAACCAGCACAACCAAGCATTGCATCCATCAGTGCATGTAAAAGTACATCACCATCTGAATGTGCCTCAACTTCAAGTTTGCCATCCATTAAAACACCACCAAGCTTTAATGGGCGCCCCTTTCCAAAGCGGTGCACATCATAGCCAAAGCCACTGCATGGGCTAGTTGTGGTCTTTTGCTCAAGCATTTGCATATGGCAAGCCTCTGTAATTTTAATGTTTTGTACGTCACCTTCTATCATAAGCACAGCATGTTTACAATATTCAAGTAATGCTGCATCATCTGTCACGTCTAAATTTTCGCTCAAAGCTACTTCGTGGGCTTGTAATAAATTGTTTTTTTCAAAGCCTTGTGGAGTTTGTACGGCAAAAAGTTCTGAGCGATCAAGGGTTTTGCTTATAAATCCATCATGCACAACTTTTATGGTGTCTGTCATGCCAAGCCCAGGAATTACACCCTTATGCCCAGCATCAAGCCCAACGCAAATATCTTCAACCAATTTAGCACTCATAAATGGGCGTGCACTATCATGAATTAATACATGCTCACATGTTGAGGGCAGGGCTTTAAGCCCAGCATAAACTGAATCTTGACGACGCAACCCCCCAGCAATGCAATGCCATTGCACGCCAAGGCTGGCTTTTTTCTCAAGCTCCATCAGGCGCTTTTGTTCAGCCTCCACATGTTCACTTGGGAAGGCAAATATAATGCCTTGTATGCGAGCATTGCGGCTAAAAGTTTTGGCTGCATGATAATATAATGGAAGGTTTTGATAAATAAGGAATTGCTTTGGCGCACCCTTAGTGTGAGGGGCAAGCCTCAAGCCTTGACCGGCTGCAAGAATGATGGCCCAAGGGCGGGTATTATTTTTTGTCATGTAAGAAAATATTTTTTAAGTACAAGAGTCGGACTATAAGCCGGGTTCTGTCAAAGCTTGCCAAAAGCAAGTCAAGAGGCCACCATTACTCTAGGGATATAGTTACCTATAACCTCAAGCAACCTACCCGAAAGGCATGATCGGGCCAATCACCTTTCCTATTTGGTCTTGCTCCCAGTGGGGCTTGCCCAGCTTGCCGTGTTGCCACGACAACTGGTAGGCTCTTACCCTACCGTTTCACCCTTACCACTTGCGTGGCGGTCTGCTTTCTGTTGCGCTTGCCGAGGGTCGCCCCTCCTGGGTGTTACCCAGCACTGTGCCCTGTGGAGCCCGGACTTTCCTCCCCGTAAAAATACGCAGCGATGGCCCGTCCAACTCTTGTAAGTTATTATATTGGCTTAGTCTTCTGTTACGACTTCAATCTTCTTTTCTTCAACAACTACATTATCAGGGTTAGTGAAATGCTCGCACCAATAAATTAAGCGTTGGCAGTTAGGGCAACTTAAAATTTGCTGACCGCGCTGTAACTCAATAAAGGTTTGCGGTGGAATGGCAATATGACAACCATCACAAATGCCGTTGTAAACTGGCACAATAACAGGGTGATCTAAACGTCTGCGGATAAATTCATAACGTTGAAATACTGGCTGTGGAACAATGGAGCCTGTGCTTGAACGCACATTTTCAAGCTCTGCAAGTTTTTTCTCAGCATTTTGTATGCGCTCTTGCAAGCCTTCTTGCTTAACTTCAAGCTCAGCTTTTAGCCCTAAGTAGTCGCCATCAATTTCTTTTAGGGCTTCTTCTTGGTTTTCAAGCTCTTCTACTAGTACTATTTTTTCTTCCTCGCGGGTACGATTTTGCTTTTCCATGCTATCCATTTCGCGCATCATAGCATGATATTCACGCTGATTATTTACCTGCATGAGCTTGTTTTTACTTTTTTTGATGCGAACTGTGTCATCATCAATTTCAACACCAATGCGCTTTTGTTGCTCTTTTATGTGGGTAATTTTGTCCACAACACGGTTGCGTTGTTCTTCTGCAACATTAAAGCGAGCTTCAAGGCTTTCTAATTCTTGTGGGGCTAATTTTAATTCGGTCTTAACGGCATGGATTGCGTCATCAACCTTTTGTAAAGCAACAAGTTGCTCAATTTGATTTAAATACAAGCTCATGGTGTTCTCCTTGTTATATCTATGCTAAATAATTTGTTAAAAATGTTACACGCTTGCTAGGCGTAAAGGGGATTTTGAGGCTATAAATTTCACTTCAACCTGCGGTAAAAGTTCAATTAGCTCAAGACTAAATTTATACATCATATGCTCTTCAAGACTATGATGCCCCACGTCTAACGTGCAAATGGGGCTTTCTAAAGCACTGTGATATTT
>CAYJCI010000041.1:0-4932 GCA_964368595.1 uncultured Desulfovibrionaceae bacterium | reverse complement strand
TATGATGCCCCACGTCTAACGTGCAAATGGGGCTTTCTAAAGCACTGTGATATTTGACATCTCCAGTAATAAATATGTCTGCATTCAAGGCACAAGCCTTTTGCATAAACGAAGAACCAGACCCAGTACAATAGGCAATTCGTTTAATTTGATTTGGTACTTCGCCACAAAGAGCAGCTGGGCCAAGATCAATGTGATTTTTTAATAATGTTAATAGTTCTGAATAGCTGAGTGGGGTAGTTACATCACCCACAAGGCCAAAGCCAGCTATGTTGCCATCTTCAAGCTCACCCACAGGCTCAAGAACTTGCGTATTTTTAAGTTTAAGGGCCTTTGCAAGCCAGCCTACAGGGCCAAAAGGGTTAACATCAAGGGAGGTATGAGCTGCAAATAGGGCTGCATTATTTGTAAAAAGTAGGCGTAATACTTGATGATAATTGTCTAGCTTTGAAGGTAGCTTGCCTTCCATGAGCAAAGGGTGGTGCGAGAGTACAAGCTCCGCCCCATTTTCCATAGCAGATAAAATGGAAGCAGGGCTTGGGTCAAGACAAAGGGCTATACATTTAATTTCAGTTTTAAGAGAGGCTACTTGTAGGCCACAATTATCCCATGAAGCGGCTAACTTGGTGGGGGCTATTTTTTCAATAACATTTATTATTTCAAGTAGTTTCATGCAAAAAACTCATTAAAAAAGTGCTTTCTTGGTTTAGGAGAAAGCACTTGGTAAAGGTAATGTAAAAAATCCTTGCGGCATCTGCCTTTAATGGACTTTGTTTTAAGAAATGTCAAGCATTTTGTGTATGCTTGGTGCATTCATTTTGGCTTTTTTAGTTTTTTAAAAAAATATTATAAAAACATTATAGAGCGCGTAAGTATTTAATAGCATTTACAAACAATAATGTTCCTGGAGGAGCAACTTCGCCCCTAGTCCAGCCTGGATGATTGGTCACATGGTGAAAAGCCTCAGGGTGTGGCATAAGCCCAAGCATGCGGCCACTTGGGTCACAAAGTCCTGCAATGCCAAGGGGTGATCCATTGGGGTTTGCTGGGTAGTTTTGGGTAATATTGTTTTCATCATCAACATATTGCAGGGCAATTAAATTTTCGTCTTGAAGGCGTTTTAGGCAAGCTTCATCTGTGGGGATGATTTTACCCTCACCGTGACGAACAGGGCAGGTTACATACTCAAGCCCCTTGGTGAAAACGCAAGGACTGTCTTGATTAACCTTCATGTTAACCCAGCGGTCTTCATATCTTGCTGAATCATTATGGCCGAGGGATACGTGACGCACAAAGCTTTGCCCGTCAAAACTTGGTAAAAGTCCAAGCTTAACCATGAGCTGAAAACCATTGCAAATACCAAGTATTAATTTACCTTCAGCCATGAAATTTTTAAGATGTTCAAGTATGGGAGTGCCGTTTTTATCTTCTAAATAACGCCAACGCATGCTGGCTGCATGGGCTGCACCCAAGTCATCCCCATCTAAAAAACCACCAGGAAATACAAGAAAATGATAGTCAGATAATTTTACTTTAGCACTTACAATATCAGAAAAGTGCACTACATCTGCCCTGTCAGACCCAGCAAGTCTTGCAGCGTGTGCTGTTTCCAGATGTGAGTTTGTGCCGTAACCTGTAATTACTAATGTATTTATAGTGCCCATATATGACCCCTCTTTAGCATAGAAGACTCCTGCATAATTATTATGCAGAGGATTCTGGAACGTTGACCTTAGTCAATGTGACCAAAAATCAAAAATAAATGGAGTTTTGCTCCGTCATTAATCAGTTGATTTTTGCGTCTTTTTGTCCTGCATCGCAATTTATTTATAATAAATTTCAAAATTTACGAAATTGTATTTAAAAAAATTACGCAAGTCACTTAATAGTGGATTGCGAATCTAAATGGAAATAAGGCAAAGGTCAATACTAGCTTTTTATGGGCAATCTGTATATAATAATCGAGGAACGAGGTTCTATAATAAAAATTAATAAAAGAAAGGGACTTACAAGCAATGAAAACTAAATTTATATTTGTTACGGGTGGTGTTCTTTCCTCCCTAGGAAAAGGTTTGGCTGCGGCCTCATTGGGAGCACTTTTACAGGCTCGTGGACTATCAGTTACCATTCAAAAGCTTGATCCTTATATTAACGTAGACCCTGGAACCATGAATCCCTTTCAGCATGGTGAGGTATATGTTACTGATGATGGCGCAGAAACTGACCTTGATCTTGGGCACTATGAGCGTTATTTGGGCGTGCCCATGTCGCGTAAAAATAACAATACATCAGGCGCTATCTACAATAAAGTTATAGCAAAGGAGCGCCGTGGTGATTACCTTGGTGCTACTGTGCAGGTTATTCCGCATGTTACCGATGAGATTAAAAATACTGTACGTGCCTTAGCTGAAGGTAGTGACGCACCAGACGTTGCCATTATTGAAATTGGTGGCACTGTTGGTGACATTGAAGGTCTACCATTTTTTGAGGCTATTCGCCAATTGAAGTCAGAAATTGGTCGCAGTAATTGTTTAAATATTCACCTAACATTGGTTCCATATTTACATTCTGCTGGTGAGCATAAAACCAAACCCACACAACATAGCGTTAAGGAATTATTATCCATTGGCATTCAGCCTGACATTATTCTTTGCCGCTGTGAGCAACCCATTGCTGCAGAGTTAAAACGCAAAATCGCGTTGTTTTGTAATGTGGATCAAGATGCAGTTTTCTCATCCGTTGACGTACAAAACGTGTATGAAGTTCCGCTAAAGTTTTATGCTGAAGGTTTTGACCAAAAAGTTGCTATTATGCTTCGTTTACCAGCACGCAATGCCAACCTTACACCTTGGAAACAACTAGTGCAAAATTGTGCTAATGCCACTGGGCTTGTTACCATTGCTGTTGTTGGTAAATATGTGGAATTAAAAGAAGCTTACAAGAGCTTGCATGAAGCTTTAGCCCATGCTGGCATTGCCAATGGGGTTAAGATTGATTTTCGTTATGTAAATTCTGAGGATATTAACCTTGACAGTGCGGCTTCTGCATTTGCAGGCTGTCATGGGATTTTAGTTCCTGGTGGTTTTGGTTATCGTGGAGTGGAGGGTAAAATTGCTGCCATTCGCTATGCCCGTGAAAATAAAATACCTTTCTTTGGCATTTGCCTTGGAATGCAATGTGCTGTTATTGAATTTGCTCGCCATATTGCTGGTATTGAAGATGCCAACTCTGAAGAATTTGCGCCAGAAGGTAAGAATAATGTAATTTACTGGATGAGTGAGTGGGTTGACCCAACCACAGGAAAAGTTGAATATCGTCATACAGATAGCGATAAAGGCGGCACCATGCGCCTTGGTTCATATGATTGCGCACTTGTTGCTAATACTAAATCATTTGAGGCATATGGCTCAACTCTAATTAAAGAGCGTCATCGCCATCGCTATGAATTTAATAACGAATATTTAGAAGTATTAAAGAAAAATGGCATGGTATTTAGTGGTACATCTCCAGATGGTGCTTTGATGGAAATTGTGGAAATCCCAGATCATCCTTGGTTTGTGGGTTGTCAATTCCACCCTGAATTTAAATCCACCCCCATGAAGGCGCATCCTTTATTTAGGGAGTTTATTGCTGCTGCAAATAAACATAGAGCTTAGACCTATTATTAAATTAATAAAAAAGCTGAAAAATTTTATGATTTTTCAGCTTTTTTATTTTTAAATTCAAATCAAAATTATTGTTTTTGAACTTCAGCTATAAGTGTTGACTCTGCCCTTGTTTCTAAATTGCAAAGCGCTTTATGTTTGCTTTCGTAAATATTGCAACGGGTAATTTTTGTAGCTCCAACTTCTTTTAAACGTCGTTCAAGCTCTTCCCAATCATAGAGCCATTTATGCCCCCAAGCTCTAAAATTAATATTTAGCAATTCTGCTCTTGTTTTTATGTGTGAAAGGCCAAACTTTTCAAAAAATTTTTCATGATTTTTTATGCAATTTTCATCAAGATAAGCATTCACAATATTTACAAGGTCAGGCATAGCAATGCGCATAATCCCACCAGGTTTCAGAACACGTAAAAAATCAGAAAGTGATTTTTTGCCTTCTTCCACTGTGAGATGCTCTAAAAAATGCTCATTAAAAATAAAATCAATGGAATTATCATTAAATGGTAGCTGATTACGTAAATCAAAGTTTAGGTCGAGCTTAACTGTGCTACCATAATTTCCATTATCAATATTTATCCAGTCATCAAAGTAGTTTTGCCCACAGCCAAGGTGCAGCTTTACAGGCAAAGCTGGATTTAACATCTTGCTGATGCGGGCTAATTCTTCCCTATAAGCTGATGAGCTAGGCATATTAATCAAGCAAGCTTAAAAGGCGAGCCACACGCTCAGGGTCAATGCCATTGTGAGCATTTAATACATCTTCTGCACTGTGTTGCACTTGCTCAAGAGCCATATTTGCTTGCTCATCATCAAGTTGTGTTGGTTTTGGCGGTGCAGTTGCTGGTAGGGCAGGGGCTGCTTGGCCAATGGATGTAATGTGATTTTGAGTTAAATTATTTGTAATAACAGGTGTTTGAGGTGGTGCAGGATTGCGAAAAGCAGTAAAAGCTGCCATGCGATCATTATTAAAAGAGGCAAAGCTTTGTGAAATTTGTTGGGACATGGTAAACTCCTTGTTAAAAAATAAGGGCAGTTTTTGCACTGTTAATTTTTTATGCAATAAGAGTACCAAGTATCTTTGTTAGGCTAAGATAATTTGCAAGTTGTGTATGGTTTTTTGAAAAGATAAAGAATTAGTAGTGAAGGGAATTTTGCTAATATTTATATGATTTTTATTAAACTAAATGGTTGATGCTGAAAAGTGCGTTTCCATGCATTTTTCAAAAAAGACACGCCCACTCCAAACACCGCTTTGCAGTCGCAGGAAG
>CAYJCI010000040.1:0-13901 GCA_964368595.1 uncultured Desulfovibrionaceae bacterium | reverse complement strand
TACACAAGCTAGCTTGTGGGCGGAAATTCACAAAAAACACCTACTTCACGCAGAGGCAAAGCCACTGCTATAGGTGTTTTTTGCATGCTGCTGACTGCATCAGCAGCACTAGACGCTCAACAAAAAATGATTCTAACAACTATTTATTTTATTCATCCTCTGCAAGTAATGCATCATGAGCGTCTAGGTCATAAAATCCATGCACTTTGAAGGGAACGTCATAGTCAGGCACTGTTTCAAAGCGGATAAAACCCATAGTTTTGCCTTCTGGAATAGCAGAAAATGGCACCATACCTAGTGGTACTGGGAGCTCCATAGGGCTAACAACAACTTCTTTAATATGCTCGTCATATTTTTTTTCTAAATATTCCAGTAGCACATTGCCTTCTTCTGCGGTAAAAGCTTCAAGCACGCTAAGCATAGCATCATCAGCATTAGCACCTTCAGGTGTATTGCTATCAGGCTTGGCCACAAGGTCTTCAAGCTGGCGTAATGTTTCAAGTTCTTTTTCATCGGTATCTGTTCGAAAAAGATATACAATAACGTCACGACGCCCCTTGAAGCTTTTGAGCATAATTTGTATAAGATAAACACGTTCAAGCTCCACGTAGGGTGAAGCGGCAATAATCCTATATTCCATAAGTAGCTCCTAAATAGTATGGTATAACAATGTCTGAAACAAAATTATTTTCTTTGCAAACTGAGTATACGCCAACTGGCGACCAGCCACAAGCTATAAACCAACTTGTGGAAAATATTAATCTTGGAGTTAAGGACCAAATTCTACTTGGGGTGACTGGCTCTGGCAAAACCTTTACTGTAGCCAATGTTATAGCAACTTGTGAACGCCCTGCCCTTATACTTGCGCCCAACAAAACCCTTGCGGCCCAGCTTTACAATGAATTTAAGGCGCTATTTCCGCATAATGCTGTGGAATATTTTGTAAGTTATTATGACTATTATCAGCCAGAAGCCTATGTGCCTTCGTCAGATACATATATTGAAAAAGATTCATCCATAAATGATAATATTGATAAATTACGCCACGGCGCAACTCACGCCCTGCTCACTCGTCGTGATGTAATTATTGTTTCATCAGTATCTTGCATTTATGGCCTTGGCTCACCAGAATATTATGCAAAAATGGTAATTCCAGTGGAGATTGGCATGCATATCTCCATGGATTCATTAATCTCTCTCTTGGTGGAAGTTCAATATGAACGCAATGATTATGACTTTCATCGTGGCACTTTTAGAGTACGGGGTGACGTGCTTGAAATTATACCAGCCTATCATCACGAAATGGCTCTGCGCGTAGAGTTTTTTGGTGATGACATTGAAAATATAAATGAAATTGACCCACTCACTGGTGATATTTTAGCCCCTGTTCATAAAACCATCATCTACCCCGCAAGCCACTATGTTTCCGCAAGGGATAATATCAAAAGGGCAATGGATGACATTCGAGTGGAGTTGCAAGAGCGCTTGCACTATTTCAAAACCAACAATAAATTAGTAGAGGCCCAACGCCTAGAACAACGCACCCAACTTGACTTGGAAATGCTAGAGGAGCTTGGCTATTGTAATGGTGTAGAAAATTATAGCCGCCACCTTGATGGCCGCAAAGAAGGCGAGCCACCTTTTTGTTTGCTAGATTATTTTCCTAAAGATTTTTTATTCTTCGTGGATGAATCACACATTTCTGTACCACAAGTGGGTGGAATGTATAAGGGCGATCGCTCACGCAAGCAAACACTTGTTGACTTTGGCTTTAGGCTACCCTCTGCCCTTGACAATCGCCCATTACAATTTGATGAATTTCAAGACTTTATTGGTCAAACAGTCTATGTTTCTGCAACCCCTGGGCGCTATGAAATTGCCCAATCACAAGGCATTGTAACAGAGCAAATCATCAGACCCACAGGTCTACTTGACCCATTGGTAGAAATTCGCCCAACTAAGGGCCAAATGGAAGATTTACTTGGCGAATGCAAGAAAAGAATTGCCAATAAAGAGCGTGTGCTTGTGACCACTCTAACTAAGCGCATGGCAGAGGATTTAACAGAATATTGTAATAATATGGGCGTTGTGGCGCGCTATTTACATTCAGATATTGATACACTTGAACGTATGGCAATTTTGCATGACTTGCGTGCTGGTGAATTTGACGTGCTCATTGGCATCAACTTATTAAGAGAAGGCCTTGATTTACCTGAAGTTTCGCTCGTGGCTATCCTAGATGCTGACAAAGAGGGTTTTTTGCGTTCAGAAGGTTCGCTCATACAAACCTTTGGGCGTGCTGCTCGTAATGAAGGCGGGCAAGTGCTGCTTTATGCTGATAAAATAACAGCATCCATGCAAGCCGCCATGGGCGAAACTACACGCCGTCGCCAACTGCAAGAAGCTTATAATATTGAAAATAACATTAAACCAACCACCATTAATAAAGCCCTAGATACGCACTTTAAAGAGCTCTACCAAGACTCAGCCAACAATAAACGTGGTAAAAAAGGTGCAACCACAAGCGATGCAACCAGTGTGCAATTTATGTCTAGCGAAGATATGGGCAAGCAAATCCAAGCTTGGGAGCAAGAAATGCGCGAAGCCGCCCGTGAGCTTGAGTTTGAAAGAGCCGCCATTTTACGTGATAAAATTAAAGATATGCGAGCGGCTTTACTTAGTGCCGCTGGATAGTCATTATTCGAGCACAATTTATCTAAATTTTCTTGTATTAAAATGCGATGCTTAAATATATATTGCACATAAAAGGCGCAAAAATTTTCACTTGTTTTATGACGAAAAACTGCTAGATTTAGCTAAGAAAAACTACCATACTAAGGAAATACTATGTCCACACAGCGCGAAAAATTAGGTAGCCGTTTAGGATTTTTACTTTTATCAGCAGGTTGTGCCATTGGCATTGGCAATGTTTGGCGATTCCCATACATTGCAGGCGAATATGGCGGAGCTATCTTTGTTCTTCTTTATTTATTTTTCCTACTATTTGTAGGTTTACCAGTTTTAATTATGGAATTTACAGTGGGGCGTGCCGCCCAATTAAACATGGGTGGTGCCTTGCGCAAACTTGAGCCCAAGGGTAAACACTGGCATAAATTTGGCTGGATGAGCATTGTGGGTAGCTATGCGCTCATGATGTTTTACACCACAGTCACGGGCTGGATGCTTGCATATTGTTATTTTATGGGCAGTGGTAAGCTTTCTGGCTTAAGTGCTGAAGCCATTGGGCAAAATTTTGGGGCCATGCTTAGCGACCCTGTGGGTATGACCACTTGGATGAGTATTGCCGTATTTGTCGGCTTTATTTCCTGTATTGCTGGCTTGCAGGCAGGAGTTGAGCGCATTGTAAAGTGGATGATGGCAATATTATTAATACTCATGATAGTATTAGCAATTCACTCCATAACTCTGCCCGGTGCTGAAGCTGGCTTAAAATTTTACCTCATGCCAGATTTATCTAAATTAACCCATGCTGGTATTTGGTCTGCTGTTTCTGCCGCCATGAACCAAGCATTTTTTACCCTAAGCATTGGCATTGGCTCCATGTGTATTTTTGGCTCATACCTTAAAAAAGAACGTAGTCTCACAGGGGAAGCCAGCTATATTGTGATGATTGACACATTTGTTGCCATTGTTGCAGGCCTTATTATCTTTCCTGCTTGTTTTTCATATGACGTGCAGCCAAATGCTGGGCCAGGGCTATTGTTTATCACCCTGCCAAATGTATTTAATGCCATGGATAATGGGCAGTTTTGGGGCACAATTTTCTTTGTATTTATGAGCTTTGCGGCTCTTTCAACTGTTATTGCTGTGTTTGAAAATATAATCTCTTATGCCATGGACGTTTGGGGCATGACACGTAAGAAAGCCTCCATTGTAAACTCCATAGCCATTTGGGTTTTATCCATACCCTGCATACTTGGCTTTAATGAATGGTCTGGCTTTGAACCACTAGGCAAAGGTACTGGTATTTTGGATTTAGAAGATTTTATAGTAAGTGCTAACTTATTGCCGCTTGGTTCGTTATTGTTCTTACTTTTCTGCACACAAAGATGGGGTTGGGGTTGGAATGATTTCTTAAAAGAGTGTAATTCAGGCCAAGGCCTGCGCTTCCCCACTTGGTTGCGCGGCTATTTAACCTATGTATTGCCATTTGTTATTTTAGTCGTTTTTGCACATGGTTACATTAATATTTTTGGTAAATTTTTTGAATAAGTAAAATTGCATTATAAAGATTCTATTATGATTTTGTGGAGTTGTTAAAAGCCAATGTCAAAAGCAGTAATAAATGAGCAAAATAGTTTGCTTGCCCCTCCATCCATACTTATAGGTATTGACGAGGCTGGGCGTGGTTGCCTTGCTGGGCCTGTGGTGGCGGCGGCTGTAATTTTGCCAAACCCATGCCCTATAAAAGGCTTAAATGATTCTAAAAAACTCAATGCGGATGATAGAGAAAGCTTTGCCCTAGACATTTTAACCCATGCTCATTTTGGCTTTGGGCTTGTATGGCAAGATGACATTGATAAAATAAATATATTACAAGCCACTTTTCACGCCATGAGCAAGGCTGTTAAAAGTATTGTTTTGCAATACATTCGCAAGCATGGAAGTTTAGCGCCAAGTTTATTGCATATTGACGGTAATAAAACCATACCATCACACGTGCTTAATGCCTATTGGCCTAAATACATGAACCCACCAAGGCAAGAGGCATTAGTGCAAGGCGATGGTCTTGAAGCCCATATTTCAGCGGCTTCAATACTAGCTAAAACCCATCGTGATAAAATCATGGATATCTTAGATAGACGCTGGCCTGAATATAACTTTGCTAAGCATAAAGGCTATGGAACCAAGGAACATCTTGATGCGCTTGAAGCTCATGGCCCTTGCCCCTTACATCGCAAAACATTTGCCCGTGTTCTGCCTGATAAACAAAAAAAGCCTGCGCAAAATCAAGGGCGTTTAATATGAAGCTTGTAAAGCAATTATTAAACAACATAAAAAAAGATAAAAAATATATTGGAAATGCGGGGGAAGACGCCGCCGCAAACTACCTTAAAGCCAAGGGAATGCGAATTTTACATCGCAATTGGCGCCACAGCCAGCTGGAAATTGATTTAATTTGTGAAAGTGAAGATACCATTGTTTTTGTTGAAGTAAAAACCAGAAAAGCCCAAGGCATCACCATGCCCACTGAAGGGATTAACCAACGCAAAATACAAAGTTTATTACGTGCCGCCAAAACATGGCTTAGCATAAATGATATGTGGCACAGGCCTTGCCGCTTTGATGTGGTGGGTGTGGTATATGATGCAAATGCCGAAAAATTAATATTTAATGTGGAGCATTATGACAATGCCTTTGACATCAGTTCAATTATGGGTGGTGGCAACTCCTCTTGGCAACCTTGGTGATTTTTCACCAAGAGCTATGGAAGTTTTGCAAAGCGTTGACCTTGTGCTTGCAGAAGATACACGCAGGGCTGGGCTTTTGTGTCAGCGTGCTGGCATAAAAGTAGCCTCGTTTTCAAGCCTGCATGACCACAACGAACAGGCAAAATGCCCCGCAATTATTCAAATGCTACAAGAAGGTAAAAGGGCGGCTCTTATTTCTGATGCTGGAACGCCGCTAATGGCTGACCCTGGCTACAGGCTTGTTAAAGCTTGTAGGGAGGCTGGCTTACTTGTATCTGCAGTTCCAGGCCCATGCGCCCCAATTAATGCCCTAATGCTTGCTGGCATTGCACCACAACCATTTACATTTTTAGGTTTTTTACCTCGTGGTAATAGTGCTCAGGAAAAATCACTAGCTCCATTTGTAAACCTATCCACAACCCTAGTATTTTTTGAACGCAAAGACAGGTTGCACAATACGCTAAAGCTTGCCCATAGCCTTCTAGGCCCGCGAGAGCTTGCCATTACTCGCGAGCTCACCAAAACTTATGAAGAATGCATTATAAGCCGCTTGGAAGATTTTAGTAATATTCCCTTGGAACTTAAAGGCGAGATTACTGTAGTCATTGGCCCGCCAGAAAGCATTAGCCAAAGCTCAAAACAAGAGGTTTTAACCTTGGCCGAAGAGGAGATGACCAAGGGCGGAAAGCCACGTGAAGTGGCAAGGCGCGTGCAGAATTTGGTCAAAGGATGGACTAGTAAGGACATCTACCAATTACTTACTGAACAATAGTGCTTTAATTACAATTTTAGTCACCTAAACTATAAAAACTAACGCCCAAAAAAGGTGCTTTAGCCAAATAATCAAGCAAGCCTACTTGCACCACTTGTTTTTTCCTAATGCTTGCGTGATAAAGTTGCCCACCTTTCAAAATTCCCATATGCGTTACAAGCTCTTGCCTTTCTTTTTGACCGGGCCAAGAATTTGGAGCAATTTCTTTTATAAAAAACACCACCATAACCTTTGGCAATGCTTGCAAAAAATCACTCGTAATGACTTGTGATGGTACATATTTAATAGATGATTCAATATATTCTGGTTGCTTAGATGCACTTTCAAAATAAGCTTGGTCTTTATGTTGTATGAATTTATTTTTAAAAAACCATTCACGAAAGTGTAACTTCACCACACTGTTTTTTGTATTTTGCAAAGGATAATTTGATATAATGTTATATTTTAAGGCATTGGGTATCCATTGATATTCCATTAAATGGGCACGAGTAAAAAAGCTAACCACCCCATCCACATACCTAAGGTGCATTAATTTTTTATGAAAATTTGCTTCATCAATCCCTCTATTAAGCTGCATCAACATGGCTTCCACATATGTTGTGCAGTCAAAAGCGTCTTCACGAAATAAAGGTCCTTTTGCATAGGGAGCATTTTCCCCCTCACCAAGAGGGTTAGCCAAATAAGGTTTGCCCAAATAAAAATTTATTGAATCAGTAGCATAGCAATTATGCATTAGAGCAATGTGTAATGCAAAAAACACAATAATTACTATACAATATTTTTTAGACATAACTTAATCCTTTTATAAATCGCATAAGACTATATAACCTCGTCACATCAAAGTAAATCAAATGCCATTGGGTGTGAAGGTTTTAATACTAAATATTGTGCTATAAAAAAGTAGACCTTTTACAAACAATACTGTATATGCCTCTCAAGGCAAGCGATAATTCAAACAATCAATTACCATCAATAACACACGATAAATATATGCTAAAAGAAAAAATGAGCCTCATTCAATGCCGAGATACAGCCCTTGCTTTTGCTTTTTTGGGCCTGTTGATTTGGTTTTTTACTGATGAAATTAACTTTGTTTATGCCACCATGTTCATTTTATTATGGGTAATGGTTTGGCCTAGTTCATGGCAATGGCCTGCAAGGTTTTGGTTTGGCTTTTCGCATGTACTTGGTTTTTTCATGTCCAAGGTACTGCTTAGCCTGATTTATTTTATAATTCTTATGCCTGTGGCAATAGTTAGGCGTTTTATGGGCAAGGACTCCATGCGACTTAAAACTTGGAGCAATCCAAACGCTGAAAATGTAAAACAATCAGCCTTTGTGGTGCGTGAACATAAATTTACGCCAAAAGATTTAGAACATCCTTACTAATGGGGTATTAATATGAGCTTTCACTCTGATATTTGGGGCTTTTTGAAGGAAAGAAAAAAATTCTGGCTTCTTCCACTAATTATTAGCTTATTACTAATTGGGGCCATTATTGTTTTTGCTGGCGGCTCAGCTGTTGCGCCATTTATCTACACTTTATTTTAAGGTATTGTATGTCAGAAAAAATATATACATTAGGCATATCTGCGTACTATCACGACAGCGCAGCAGCATTACTTTGCGATGGTCATATTGTAGCGGCCGCTCATGAGGAGCGCTTTACTCGCAAAAAGCATGACCCTGACTTCCCAAGTAATGCCATACGCTATGTGCTAGAAGAGGCTGGCATTGGCCTTGAAGATGTTCAAGCCATTGCTTTTTATGATAAGCCATTTCTGAAGTTTGAGCGCTTGCTTGAAACATACCACGCATTTGCACCTAAGGGTTTACAGAGTTTTCTTTTGTCCATGCCAGTATGGATTAAGGAAAAGCTTTTCATGCGCACCATGCTTGAGCGTGGCTTTGCACCACTTTTGCATGACAAGAAAAAACTGCCTAAAATATATTTTCCAGAGCACCATGCCTCGCATGCGGCCTCTGCCTTTTACCCATCCCCATTTGAGGATGCAGCCATACTTACTGTAGATGGCGTTGGTGAATGGGTTACCACATCCATTGCAAAGGGTGATGGCAATAGCATTTCTATTATGCGTGAAATACACTTTCCGCATTCATTAGGCCTGCTTTATTCTGCCTTTACAGCTTATTGCGGATTTAAGGTTAACAGCGGTGAATATAAGCTTATGGGTCTTGCCCCTTATGGCGATATTAACAGCGAACGCACCAAGGATTTTGAACAAAAAATCCGTGATAACCTTATCTTAATACACGATGACGGCTCATATGTATTAAATATGGATTATTTTGCATATGCCACTGGCCTTCGCATGTATGATGAGCAAAATTGGACAAAACTTTTTGGGCTTCCCCCGCGTATGGCGGAATCAGAAGAACTTGAGCAAGAATACATGGATCTTGCCCTTGCCATGCAAAAAGTTACGGAGGATATAGTCCTTCGCCTTGCCAAGACTGCTCGCGAGCTTACAGGCTCAAAAAACATCTGCCTTGCTGGTGGTGTTGCTCTAAACTGCGTAGCCAATGGTAAGCTTTTAAAGAGCGGTATTTTTGATAAAATGTGGATTCAGCCAGCCTCTGGTGATGCTGGTGGCGCACTTGGAGCAGCCCTTGCCCATTGGTATATTAGCCTAGAAAAAGAGCGTACTCCTGCTAGTGAAAGAGACTCCATGCAAGGTTCTTACCTTGGCCCTCAGTTTGACAGTGGTGAGATTGCTCGTACTTGCAAACGCTTTCAAGCAAAAGCCACAAAATATGACAATTTTTCAGATCTTTGCAGCGAAGTTAGTGACTTACTAGCTAGCGGTAAGGTTGTTGGTTGGTTCCAAGGCCGTATGGAATATGGCCCTCGTGCTCTTGGTAACCGCTCCATTTTGGGCGATCCAAGAAAAACTGACATGCAAAAGCACCTTAATTTAAAAATTAAATATCGTGAAGGCTTCCGCCCGTTTGCGCCATCAGTGCTTGAAGAGTACACCAAACAGTATTTTGATGTGGAAGACAATTCACCATATATGCTCATGGTTGCCCCTGTGGCAAAAGAATATTGCCGTGAATTGCCAGAAAATTATAGCTCCCTACCCCTTTGGGAAAGGCTTTATTTCCAGCGCTCGGACTTCCCTGCCATTACGCATATTGATTTATCAGCACGCATACAATCGGTTAGCAAGGATACAAACCCACGCTATGCCGAACTAATTAGCACTTTTTATGAAAAGCATGGCTGCCCCATGGTAGTAAATACTAGCTTTAACGTGCGTGGCGAGCCTGTGGTTTGCACACCAGATGATGCATACCTATGCTTTATGCGTACTGAGATGGACTATCTAGTAATGGGTGATTTTGTATTGACAAAGGAAGATCAGCCAACTTTGAAAGACAATCAAGATTGGCGTTCTTTATACGTGCTTGATTAAGCTTTGTGTAAAGTGCAATTAGGGCTTTGATTAACTATAATACTGTCAAATTCCAGAGTATTGCCGTCGAAATGAATAATTCGACCACATACTGAACTTGATTGTCCAAGAATTATTTTAATACAGATATTCGCTTGTAATGAACCAATTATGCCTGCTGTTGTTCCAATGGCAGGCCAATTTTTTTTATCCTTACTGGCATCAAGCCCAGTGCAACGCAAGCATGCTCCACCATCAGTACCAAAACAAAAACCATAAAAACCATCAATTCCGCCCTCCACAAGGGCAATACCCTTATTCATGGCAAAATCATTAATCATTAAACGAGTGGCTATTAAGTCAACGCAATTTACAATTACATTAGCTTGGCTTGCAATTCCTAAGATATTATCAGATGTTAGCTCTTCATACTTGGCAATGATTTCTACATCTTTATATTGCGCTTGTAGCTTTGCGGCACAAATTTTTGCCTTGCTTTGCCCAATATCATCAACGCTGTATAATATTTGCCGATTTAAATTAGATATGGAAACAGTGTCATGGTCAATAATACTTATTGTGCCAACGCCAGCCGCCGCAAGATAGGCAAGGACAGGGCAACCAAGCCCACCAGCACCAACCACCAATACATGAGCGCTAGCAAGTTTTTTTTGCCCCTCAATGCCAATGCTTGGCATGGATATTTGCCGCTCAAAACGCATTAACCACCCCCAACTGGTGGAAAAAGTGCTATAATATCTTCATCATTAATCATAACATCCGTCTTTTGATGAAAACCATTCACAAGGCAAATGGCTACATCTTCCGCATTTATATTGAGTTTTTTCAATATATCATCCACAGATTTGTAGTCATGGGGCTCAAGAAATAAAATTTTATCTCTACCCTCTCTAAATGTGGCAAAAAGACGAACTTCTATCATAATAACCTTAAGGGCATAAGCATAAAACATATGCCCATAGAGTGTTGACACAGTCAGCACAACCCAAAAATCAGAATAGGGCGAGCTTTGCTTGCCCGTTAAGTAACTGATTTTTGAGTATTACTGCCCACAAGCCCCCTTGTTTATGTTGGGCTTGCGTCGGCGGCTCAAACGCCACAAAGTGGGGTTTGTCATCAATTTAAGGGGCATATGCACAAAACATATGCCCCATATTAATTACGCTAAATCTAAACGTTTTAACGTTTCTTCAGTGGGGAATGCATTTACCCAGCCACGAGCTTCATAGTACTCAGGCAAGGTTATATCAAGCTTGCTCACCATACCTTTGGACGGGCCATCAGGGATTGGATCTTTCAATAGGCGCTTAGGCAATGTGTCATCTTCTGGCTTCATGCCTGCGGCTTTATTGAACATACGCTCAATGTTATAAATTCTTTCACCAACTTCTAGCAATTGTTCAACGCTGTAAGTTGTACCGGTTGCGCCATTTAGCATGGCTGCATATTGCGGTGCACCAAGGGCAAAGGATGAAAATAAGCATAGGCCCATGCTGTCAATAACAGCTGTAAGATCTTGGAAAACCTTAGACCAAAATGCCTTATTTTCAGTAGATGTACGGTCAAGTTGTTCTGGTAAACCAACTACTTCTGGAGCAATGGTATATCCACGAACGTGGCAACCGCCTCTATTACTTGTGGCATAGGTAATACCAATACCTTGCACACCGCGAGCGTCATAAGCTGGTAATTCTTGCTTTTTAACGCTCATGGAAAGCTCAGCATGGCCATAATGGTCGCATAAACGATAGCTACCGTCAGCCATAAGCTTAGCTAATGGAAGTTTAGCCTCACCCATGCGTTTAGTCCATTCAATAATTGCCTTACCGCTACCCCAAGTTAAAGGCACACCGTCGCAATCTGCATCGGTAATAAGGCCTCTTTGGTACAGCTCCATGGCGGAAGCAATGGTGCAAGGTGTTGAAATTGCATCAAGACCATATTCATTGCACCAGAAATTTGCCTCAGTAATAGCTTCAAGATCATCCACTCCGCAGTTGGCACCATAAGCCCAGATTGGCTCATACTCAGGGCCACCAATGCGCTTGCCATTTAGCTCAACAACACGCCCACAACCAATGGGGCAACGATGGCAAAAACCTTGCTTTACAAGAGTTTTTTCCTTCATTGTTTCGCCAGATGTATTGTCAGCGGTGCTAAAGTATGACTCTTGCCAGTTGCGTGTAGGGTATGTGCCGATATTATTAATGATATTCACAAGAACAGCAGTACCATATGTGCCAAGGCCTTCACCAGTAACGCCATTTTCCTTAATCATCTTATTGCTTTCATCGGTGGCAACTTTTAGAGCATCAGCATCAGCAACAGCTACAGAACGCTTAGAAGCTGTAACGGTGATGGCCTTTAAATTCTTGCTACCCATTACAGCACCAACGCCACCGCGGCCTGCGGCTCTGTCTTTATCATTCATAATGCAAGCAAGGAGGGACTTGGCTTCACCAGCTGGACCAATATTTAATACTGAGCACTTGGGATGCACTTCTTTTAAGGTATCATCAAGAAGCTCTGAGGTCATACCCCAATATTTATCCGCAGGCAAAATTTCTGCACTATCATCATTAATATTAATATATACTGGGCTATTGGCTTTGCCTTCGACAATCACACCATCCCAACCAGCATATTTAAGCATAGCACCCCAGATACCACCAGAGTTGGAAGAAGCAATCATGCCAGTTAGTGGGGATTTGGTAACAACCATATAACGACCTGATGTTGGTGAGGCTGTTGCTGTCATGGGGCCAGTTAAATAGGCTAGTTTATTATCTATTGATAATGGGTCAACAGTGGCAACACCTTCATCAAGAAGCATTTTTGTGCCAAGGCCACGACCACCAACAAACTTGGTAGCAAGGGCAAGGTCAAGAGCTTCTGTCTTTATTTCGCCGCTTGTAAGGTTGATTCGTAAAAGCTTTCCAGCATAGGATGTTTGCATAGATATACCTCCTGCAAATGGTAAAAGATTGATATAAAAATTTTACACCAAAATCCTTTCCAAGAGTGGGAGGCATCATAGAAGGAGGATGATACCCATGGGCCTGCCCCCTATTCTGGACAAGCTCGGATTTTCAACAATAATAAGGCCATATAATAATTTTAAGAGGCAATTTGTAAAATTAACAAAAATTTCAAATTAAAATATACCGTATGCCTAATAGATATTTATGCAACGCCATATTGTCAATATGAAATGACTATTAATTTTTAGATTTATCCACCCATGGTCATATGATTTAACAAGAAAATTTTATAAAACTCCTCTTGCTGCTCACTGGGGCCATTAAGCTCCATATAAGTACGGGCTATGGGTAAGACGGATTGATTGGGGCTTCGATTTGAACTAAGGGTTATAGTTAAGTCATAATAATTAAAGATAGTTGGTGTAATGCTGTTAACATATTCCATTTTATGCAAGAATGAGCAAACCTGCTCTACAGAATAACCTAGATCTTTAACTTGTATCATGTCAGCACCACTATGGAAATTGAAGCCCCCACAAACGCAGGGGCCCCAATAATTATTTAACTAGCAAGCACCTGTGGCATTAAAGAATGCAGCCTTACCTGCACCGCAGATAGGACATTTGTCACATTCACCTTCATGAGTGTAACCACATACTTTACATAGATAGTAATCTACATCAGCTACACCTTCAGGATTAGCAAGGGCTTTTTTGTACAAATCAGCATGCACCTTTTCAACTGCATTTACAAAACCAAAGTGCTTTGCAACAGCAGTTTTGCCTTCGGCTTCAGCATCTTTAATCATTTCAGGGTACATGGTGGTGAATTCATAATCTTCACCTTCAATGGCGGACTTTAAGTTTTCAGCGGTGGTGCCAATATGACCAGCCAAACGCAAATGCGCATGGGCATGTAGGGTTTCAGCAGCGGCAGCAGCACGAAAAAGCTTTGCAACAGCTGGTAAGCCTTCTTTATCAGCAACGTCAGCAAAAGCGCGGTATTTACGGTTCGCTTGGGATTCACCAGCAAAAGCAGCCATTAAATTATCATGAGTCTTAGACATATTATATTTCTCCTTAAATTTGTTTACGCTTAATGCGAATGATTACTATTAACTTCTTTTCTAGATCTTGTAAAGAGAAATTATCATTTTTAAAATTTATTATTTAGTTGGATGCTGAAAAATGCGTTTCCACGCATTTTTCAAAAAAGACACGCCCCCTCCAAACACCGCTTTGCGGTCGCAGGAAGTTCGACCCAACGGGCGGCAAAGCCG
>CAYJCI010000039.1:12273-14033 GCA_964368595.1 uncultured Desulfovibrionaceae bacterium | reverse complement strand
ACCAGCTGATGCACTGCCCCAAGCAGATGATGATAGCTTCATATCATATAACTGTGTGTTATTGTTGTAGCGTGCAAAGGCATTGGCGCCACCAACAATCCACCATGGGCTTGAGGTGGCAAGGCGATGCCCAACATCAATTTGAGCACCTAAATATTCCGACATGCTGTTTTGAGCTTTGACATTATCAAGCTTTAAATCCCATCTGCCAATGCTAAGCTCATTGGAGGCTGGCCCACCATTAACATTGCTATCAAATATCACGCCAGTACGTATACGGCCAGAAAATTGAGTGCGGCTATGCTGCTTGCTCCATTTTTCAGCTAGGCTGGCATTTTCTTCAGCATTGGAATCTGGGTTTTTTGCAAGCTCCATTTTTGCGCGTTGGCTGTCATTTTGCATGCTGAGGGCATAAGCTAGCTCTTTTAATAAAATTGGCTCGTTAGGGTATTTTGTTAAAAGGCGCTCATACGCCATTACTGCATGCCCTGGCTTGTTATGACGGATGGCAGACCTTGCATAGCCAAGGTTTATGGAGTCATCTTCAGGATATTCGCGTAAAAGGCGTGAGTATGCAGCATAAGCTTGTTCATAATTGCCTTGCTCCATAAATGTGGATGCTTCTACAAGTTTTTGCTGAATTAGGTTCTTAACAGGCACACTATCAGTGCTTGGAATTGCAGCAGCAAAAATATTGTTAAAACTAAATAATATGAAAAAAATTGACAAACAACAAAGTGAAAAGGTTTTTTTCATAGCTCACTTCCTTAAAATGTTTATTAAATACTAGCCTCTGCAATAAAAAATTTCAAGACAAAGAATGGCACAAAATAAGCTAAACTGATAAATTGAATTTATTTGTGCATAAAATAGGAAATTTTATCCCCACGGATGATATTTTGCAAAATTTAGGCCAAGGTGTAGTATTTTAAGGTTTTTGTAAAAGCCTAGCGCAAAGTCTTTGTTGTTGATTAAAAAATAAATAAAAAACCCGCAGCAAAGGCAGCGGGTTTTTGTATATTATATCTGTATGTTAGCTGTGATGTTATGGCTTCCAGCTTTCCCAAACCTTACCCACAAGCTCTGGGCCAGGCTCAAGGTGAGCTTTGCCAGGGGTCCATGAGCATGGAGCAGCTTTGCCTTGATTTTGGCTTACAAATTGGTGAGCTGCGATTTGGCGAATGGCTTCGTCAAAATCACGACCAACTGGTGCTGCAAGCACTTCCATGCTTTGCACAACGCCATTAGGGTCAATGATGAAGCTACCACGTAGATTTATGCTAAGCTCATCATCAAATACGCCAAATTGTTTGCCAATATTTCCGCAAGGGTCGGACAGTAGAGGGAAGGGTAGCGGTTTGCCGCTGGCTTTAGATAGTTCTTGCTCATCCCACATTTTATGTACGAAAACGCTATCCATGCTAATACCAAGAACTTGCACGCCAAGCTTAGAGAATTCTTCAAATTTTGCTGTAACTACAGCAACTTCAGTTACTCAAACAAAAGTAAAGTCACCAGGATAGAAAAATAAAAATACCCATTTGCCACGGTAATCTTCAAGTGTTGCGGCAGAAAATTTACCGTCTTGATAGGCCATGGTTGCAAAATTAGGGGCAGGTTTGCCAACTTTAATCATGTGTTACTCCTTAAATGATTAAATAATTAATAACCAACGTTCTTTATATTGTATAAATACTTTCTTGTCAATAATAATTATCAATAAGGAATCATTAAGGATAAATGTTTTTTAAGCTATAAAG
>CAYJCI010000039.1:0-12173 GCA_964368595.1 uncultured Desulfovibrionaceae bacterium | reverse complement strand
AATAATAATTATCAATAAGGAATCATTAAGGATAAATGTTTTTTAAGCTATAAAGCTTGAAAATATTATGTAAAAAAGATGCCCTTGCCCCTCTGCGTATTGCAAAAGAACAAAGGCATAAATTAAGTATGTAAAATCTGTAATTAATTAAGCGATATAAACAGGGTGTAGCTTAGTTAAATAGCCTATGCTACTTTTTAGCCGCATGATTCAGCGGCCCACAGCCTTTGCCTGGCGCATAACTTTTACGCAAACCAAGGTTCACATATTCTTGTGCTTTAGTGACCGCCACTTTTAGTGGTTGATCATGGGCTAAATATGTTGCAATGGCTGCAGAGAGTGTGCAACCAGTGCCATGGTTATTATTGGTGCCCACGTGTGCTTGGCGTAAGGGTACAGGGTCTGCATCCTGCTCAAACAACCAATCTGTAACCATAATAGATGCTTCAAAATGACCACCCTTAATAAGCACAGACTTTGCGCCCATTTTAAGAAGTTCTTCACCAGCTTTTATTATGTCGTCATCATCATTAATGGTAATGCCAGTGAGCACTTCTGCCTCTGGCCTATTGGGAGTTAAAATACTAGCAAGTGGGAACAATGAATTTTTTAAGGTGTAAATTGCATCTTCCATTAAAAGCACATGCCCGCTTTGACTAACGCAAACTGGGTCAACAACCAACGCAAACTCCACATCTTTTAAATATGGAACAATGGCCTCAATAATTTCTGCTGAAAATAACATACCAGTTTTGGCAGCTTTTATGGGAAAACCGTCCATAACTGCGTGTAGTTGTTTAACAACAAAACTTGATTCTGGAGTGTGAATGCCTGTTACACCTTCGCCATTTTGTGCAGTTAGGGCAGTAATTACACTCATACCATAACCGCCAAGGGCCATGATAGTTTTAAGGTCTGCCTGAATGCCTGCACCACCGCCTGAGTCAGAACCAGCAATGGTTAAAATATTTGGTATATTATGCATAAACTTCTCCTAATGAATAATAATTACTCTACTATAGCTTTCCACCATTGGTCAAATGTTTGCTTTTCATCGTTAAGGTCAATTACCTCACCAATGCGCGGAGTTAGCAGGGAGTAATTTTTGCCTGCGCTAGCCTTGGTAAACTCCTCAAGTGGGGTGAACCAATCGTGCAAAGCAATGGCAAACTTGCTATTATGAGCTGGCAACACGCGCTTTGCCTTAACTTCCACAGCTGCCTTTGCGGCATCTTCTGGTAGGAAGTGAATATGTGGCCAGCCTAAAGGATTATATTGGCCAACATCAAAAATTGCTAGGTCAAAACCATCAAACTTTTTAGCTATTTCTGCAACTTGACTACCATAGCCACTGTCAGCACTATAATAAATGCTTGCAGAAGGTGCAATTAAAGCCATACCAGCCCAAAGGGTTTTGTTGCGCGATTTTAGGCGCGATGAATAGTGGCGTGCTGGCATAATATGCAAAGTGACGTTGTTTTTAAGCTCAAGGCTGTCAAACCAATCACCTTCCCATATTTCTTCCGGCTTATAGCCCCATTGCTCAAGGTACGCACCAACGCCGAGCGTGGTTATGACTTTGTCCACCTTGCCCCTAAGTGCAAGCATGGTTTCATATTCTAAATGGTCATAATGGTCGTGTGAAATAAATATATAATCAAGCTTTGGCATGTCATCTAATGAATAAACAACAGTACCATCAAAGGCTCTATTAATGAAAGGAAATGGGCCAGCATAGTCTAATAAAACAGGGTCAACCAATATTTTTACGCCATCAATTTGCATAAAAAAAGATGAGTGCCCAAGAGGTACAACCACATTTTGTTTTGGATCTAAGGCTTTTAAGTCAGTTTTCACTGTGGGGATTGGCTTTGCTGGTGTGCGTTGCCCATCCTTTTTGATGTGAATATTATACATGAGCACTGGGAAGCTATCTTTTTGCAAATTAGTAGGCTCAGGATCCATATTCACAAAGATGCCATCTTTGTAGTTGGGTGATTTTTCAATGCGTGCAAGGCGCTCGCCGCTTGGGTCAACACCAAAGCGCGGGTGGTTGGACTCATTATAGCCGTATATGCCAATGATAACTAAAATTAATAAAAACCAAGTGCGTTTTTTGCCAAACATGTTAGCCTCATTATATTAAATGATTATGTTTTGTTAAATTTAGAGTTGCAATAAATCGCCACAAAATAGGCGGACGTAAAGAGCAAATCTTTACGTCACTAGGGGGAATATTTAACAAGGGTTATTCGTCGGTGTATTCTACTTCAATCTCAGAAAATTCTTCATCTTCTGCTTTTTCTACTTCTTTAAAATGCAAGAATGGTGCATTAGGTTCAAGTGCATCACGCATTTTCCAAATGTGGCTTACCAATTCCTCAATACCTTGGCCATGCATGGCAGAGATGAAGAATATAGTGCGCTTATCAGCTAAGGCCATTGCCTTTAATTGCTCTAATCTTTCCTCATCCACAAGATCTATTTTATTAATAACTTGTATTTGGATGCGTTGAGAGAGTGCTTCATCAAACTGAGATAGCTCACTATTAATAAGGTCAAAACCAGCCCAAGGATCTTGCTCGTCAATATCTTCAATGCTTAATAAATGCACCATAAAGCGAGTGCGCTCCACATGTTTTAAGAAACGATGCCCAAGGCCTTGGCCAAGGTGTGCGCCTTCAATTAAGCCTGGAATATCAGCAATAACCATGCGCCTACCTGGGTCATACTCATCAATAAGCACGCCAAGGTTAGGTGTTAGAGTAGTAAAAGGGTAGGCTGCAATTTTTGGCCTTGCAGCAGAAACTTGTGATAAAAATGTGGATTTACCAGCATTTGGCAAGCCAATTAAGCCAGCATCAGCAAGGATTTTTAGTTCAAGGCGTAGGGTGCACTCTTCGCCCATTTCACCCTGCTGGGCAAAGCGTGGTGCACGCATGGTGGAAGATTTAAAGTGTTCATTGCCCTTTCCTCCACGGCCACCAGTAGCGATGGTGAATTCTGCCTCAGTGTCAGTTAAATCTGCCACCAATTTTTCACCTTCGGGTGTTTGCTCATAAATGAGTGTGCCTTCTGGTAGGTGCAAAATACAATGTTCGCCTTTACGGCCATTGCATTGACTGCCCATGCCAGGTTGCCCATTTTGGGCTTCATAAACCCTTTGCAAGCGGAAGTCATAAAGGCTTAGAAGTTTGGCATCAGAGCGCACAATTACATTGCCGCCATCGCCGCCATCGCCGCCATCTGGCCCACCACGCGGGACAAATTTTTCACGCCTAAATGATACACAACCATGCCCGCCCTTACCGGCACGCACTGTAATTGTAGCTTCGTCAACAAATCGCATAGAAAACTCGTATTAAAAAAACAATGCCGCAGGAAAAGTCTCTGCGGCATTGGTATGAAAAAATTTAGTGCTACAAGGCGAATGCCAAGCACCTAGAAGTAATGCTCTTAGAAGCTATGCAGTTGCTGCTTCTACAATGTGAACTCTGGTCAATGTGCGACGTTTGCGAACGTATTTTTCATACTTAACAACACCGTCAGTCTTGGCAAATAGGGTGAAATCTCTACCCATGCCCACATTGTCACCAGGGAAAATGCGTGTGCCAAGTTGACGAACAAGAATGCTGCCAGCTAGTACACTTTGTCCACCAAAGCGCTTTACGCCACGCCTTTGACCATTACTATCACGACCGTTACGTGATGATCCGCCTGCTTTTTTATGTGCCATGACGCATACTCCTTAGGCAGAAATGCCTGTTATCTTGATTGTAGTCAAATCTTGACGGTGACCACGTAATTTACGTGAGTCATTACGACGCCAGCGTTTGAAAACCATGATTTTCTCACCGCGGCCATGGGCTAGCACTTCGCATTTAACTTGTGCATTTTCAACATAAGGAGTGCCCACTTTGAAGCCTTCGCCACCAAGCATGAGTACTTTGTCCAATGTGATTTCGCTGCCAACTTCGGCTTTTAGCTTATCAACAGTAATTTTGCAGCCTTCTTCTACGCGGAATTGTTTTCCGCAGGCTTCAACGATTGCATACATGAATAAAACCTCCAATAAAAGACCTCAGTATAGTTTCGTTTCGGAGGTCACAAAAGAGAAAGGTGTATTTGCCCTACTTCTTAACATTTGTCAAGCAAAGCAATGAAGATTTTTTAAATTAATCTTCTGCCATAGCGTAAGCTCTTTAATTTGCTTACACTCACCCTAATTTAAATTATAATAAAAAATTAGCCCTAAAAAATTGCCTTAATGCGTTCTAAGGCCTCTGCTGTATTAGCAGGACTTGCGAAGGCTGTAAAGCGGGCATAATTCTCGCCACTAGGGCCAAAACCTGCACCAGGTGTGCAAACAACTTGAGCTTTATCCAATACTTGTTGGAAAAAGTCCCAAGATGGCATTTGCTCGGCGCCATTTTTTGGTGTTTTAACCCAAACATATGGCGCGTGCTCCCCACCATAAACATCAAGACCCATGCCTATCAAGGTATTGCGAACGCTTGTGGCATTTTGCATATAACCATCAATAGTTGCGCGAATTTCTGCCTTGCCCTCAGGGCTATAAATGGCGGCGGCGGCCTTTTGAACAATATATGGGCAACCATTATATTTGGTGCATTGGCGGCGTGACCACATGGAATTTAAATCCACATTTTTACCCATGACTTTTAAATCCTTGGGTACTACTGTATAAGCACATCTAAGGCCAGTAAAGCCTGCAGTTTTTGAGAAACTACGAAACTCAATTGCAACTTCTTTTGCACCTTCAATTTCATAAATACTATGTGGCACGTCATCACTGCAAATGAAGCTTTCATAGGCAGAATCATAAAGAATTAATGCACCATTTTTAGCCGCATAATCTACCCAAGCCTTTAAGGCATCACGCATGAGCACTGTGCCTGTGGGGTTATTGGGGTAACAGAGGTAGATTACGTCTGGAACTTCTTTTGGAAAATCAGGTACAAAATCATTATCTGCTGTGCAGGGTAGATAAATCATATTATTCCAACGATTATCCACATATTTACCCATGCGGCCTGACATGGCGTTTGAGTCAACATATACAGGATACACAGGGTCAGTAACGGCAATACGAGTATTGGCGGCAAATAATTCTTGAAAATTACCCACGTCGCATTTGGCACCGTCGCTAACAAAAATCTCATCGGCGCTAATATCCATGCCGCGAGCCTTGTAATCATTTTCAACAATGGCATTACGTAAAAAATCATAGCCTTGCTCTGGGCCATAACCTTTGAAGCCTGAAGCCTCGCCCATTTCATCAACCGCAGCGTGTAAAGCTTTAATTACAGTTGGGGTAAGGGGGCGAGATACATCGCCAATGCCAAGGGAGATAAGCTTAGCCTGAGGGTTGCTTTCTTGAAAAGCTCGCACGCGGCGCCCAATTTCTGCAAAAAGATACGAACCAGGTAAATCAGCATAATAGGGATTAACTTCAAACATAAATTTTCCTTTTATAAAAATATGAACTTAAATAATTTGTATTTTAAGGTGTTAAAATAATTCACCAGTAAAGACGTTTACTGCCTCACCAGTCATGAATATGTGGCCATTTTCGGCTATGCGGATGTTTAAGTCGCCACCAAGTAGTTTAATGTTAACATCATTTTCAGTAAGGCCAAGGCGAGCTGTTACACAAGCAACAGCACATGCGCCAGTTCCACAAGCCTGTGTTTCACCAGCTCCACGCTCCCAAACTCGCATGCGTACGGTCTTTCTGTCTAAAACCTCAATAAATTCCACGTTAATGCGCTCGGGAAAAAGTTTGTGATTTTCAAGCGGTGGGCCAAATTCGTGAATGCGCAAGGTGTCAAGATTTTCACCCATGATAACAGCATGAGGGTTGCCCATGGATACGCAAGACGCTTTATAAATTTTACCAGATGCCTCCACCGGTATTTCAAGAGCAATAGGGCCGTCATGAATAACGGGCACAAGTTTTGGCTCCCAAATTGCAGCCCCCATATCAACAGTTGCGGCATGAACTAGATTATCAGTAATGTGTAGTTGAATATGCTTGATGCCAGCTTGTGTTTCAACGTCAAGCTCTGCTGTATTTACAATGCCGTGTTCAAAGGCATATTTACCTACACAACGTATGGCATTGCCGCACATTTGCGCTTCACTACCATCGCTATTGAACATGCGCATGCGAACGTGGGCCTCATCTGAGGGCAAAATTAACACTAGGCCGTCAGAGCCAATGCCTTTGTGGCGATCGCTAACCTTTATGGCTAGGCTTGGGATGTCGTCTATTTTATTATTGCGAGCATCAATGTATACGTAATCATTGCCTGCTCCGTGCATTTTGGTAAATTGCATAATGATTTCCCACGAGCTATTATAGTCTATTTGTAATTATTCTTAGTAACGAAGGCGAATACTAACTGTAGTTAGGATGAATTTCAACTGTATAATGAGTGTAGTTGTATTTAATTGTTTTAATTAGTTTTTGCTTTTTACGGCCGCATGAGTAGCCACGGACTATTTAATTTTTTGCTTGTGGCTTTGCCAGTTGAAAAATATTAATAGAGTAAAGTCGAATGGCTAGGCTAAGGTCCATTAAAATATATTGAGCTATTTCTTTTTTACGGATTTCCAAGGTTTTTTGGGGCAAAATTCTTGCATTTCGCATTGCTCACAAAGGGGTTTTTTTGCATCACAAATATGCCTACCAAACCACACGAGGCGGTGATTGAGTAAACCCCATTCTCCCTTAGGAAATAGGCCCATTAGGTCCTTTTCTACCTGAATTACGTCAGTGCTCTTAGTTAAGCCTAGTCGGTAAACAATGCGACCCACATGTGTATCAATGGCAATGCCTTCATTAATGCCAAATGAGCTCCATAAAACCACATTGGCTGTTTTTCTGGCAACGCCTGGCAGAGTAATTAACTCTGCTAAGGTTCTTGGAACTTCGCTTTGAAATTTATTGGTGATAAGCTGGGCCGAGGCTATGATATTTTTTGCTTTATTGCGGAAAAACCCTGTAGAGCGAATGACCTCCTCCACATCAGCAAGTTCTGCCAAGGCAAGGTCTTTAGCTTCAGGCCAGCGGGAGAAAAGATTTGGTGTAACAATGTTTACACGAGCATCAGTACATTGAGCAGATAAAATTACTGCAACTAATAATTGCCAAGGGTTTGCGGCAATGAGGTGTGTTGCTGGAACAGGATATTTTTTTGCCAATGTCTCTTGGACAAGTGCGGCTCTTTTTTGTAGTATGGACATGGGCTTTTTTGCCATAAGTATGAGCAACTCGCAAGTGTTGCTTTATGTGGAGTAATGCATGATATTTGTATATATGACAGCAGCAAATTTTCAAGAGGCAAAGGATATTGCAACTCTTGTATTAAATGAACGCTTGGCGGCTGGGGTGAATATTTTTCCGGAGGTGCACTCCATGTATCATTGGCAAGGCAAGCTTGAGAGTGCATCGGAATGTGTGTGTATATTTAAAACTGCTAAGCAAAACTTTGCCTCTTTGCGTGATGCTATTATTAAAAAACATAGCTACGTGACACCTTGCATTGTGGCCTTGCCCGTGGCAGATGCTGCAGAGGATTTTGCAAAATGGGTAAATATTGAAAGCAAGAAGGAGCTAGCATGAAGCCATTAATTATTATTGCAAAGATTACCATAAAAACTGAAAGCATAGACATGGTAAAAAATGAATTTCAAAAATTACTTGAGCCCACAAGGCTTGAGGCTGGTTGTATAGTTTACAAATTAAATCAAGATGATAATAATCCTAATATATTAATTTTTTATGAAGAATGGGAAAGCCGTGACCTTTGGCAAGAGCATATGAAAGGTGAAAATTTAGTGCAATGCAATAATGCCATTGCAGAGCATGTTGAAGATGTTCAAATATTTGAAATGACGAGCCTTGACTAGGTATTGCTGATGCCAAAGAGTAATATTACCCTGCGCCCTGCCATATTTTTGGACCGTGATGGCACATTAAATGTTGATAGTGGCTATGTTCATAAAATTGAAGATTGGCAATGGTTGGAGCATGCTAAGGAGGCTTTGAAAGCCTTTAAATTAGCTGGTTATGTGCTTATTGTAGTGACCAATCAGTCAGGCATTGCGCGTGGATTTTATGATGAAGGGGCAGTGCTTAAATTGCATGACTTTGTAAATGGGCAGTTAAAAACGCTTGATTGTGAACTTATTTTTTATTACTGCCCGCACCATCCTGACATTAGTGGCCCTTGTGAATGCCGAAAGCCATTGCCGCAAATGCTTTTTCAAGCAGCCAGTGATCATAACATTGACCTTGCAAAGTCTTGGATGATTGGAGATATGCAACGAGATATTGAGGCAGGCAAAGCCGCAGGCTGTAAAACTTTATTAATATCCACAAGCAATGATGCACATGAAAATAAATTAAAAACAATTGCGAATTTGAATGAGGCTGTGAAAATTATTTGTGTTGAATAGTTTTTATTTTAATAAAATAGTGTTTAAATAAAAAATCTGCAAGAAATTATGATTAACTTCTTGCAGGTTTTGCTTTTAAAACTTTGTAAGGATTAACTAGTCGACGCTGAAAAATGCGTGGAAACGCATTTTTCAGCATCAACGAACTAATCCCTTTCAAGGCCAAGTACCGCTGCTTCAAACATTCCCTCAGCAAGGGTGGGGTGAGCATGAATAGTTGCGGCAATATCATCAATCCTTGCGCCCATTTGTATGGCAAGGGTCATTTCTGAAATAAGTTCAGTGGCATGGGCGCCGGCAATGTGTGCGCCAAGTATTTTGTTGTCATCCTTGCGTACTACAAGTTTGCAAAAACCTGCTATTTCGCTCATGGCGTGGGCCTTGCCCAGCTCGCGCATTTGTATTGTTGGGCAGAAAATCTCTTCAGCATATTCCTCCGCCTCTTCAGAGCTAAAGCCAACACAGCCAACTTCTGGAGAGGTAAAGATTGCTGATGGAATAACCATATAATCCATTGGTTTAGAAATGTCACCCTTGGATTCGGCAAGCATGCTTTCCACAGCACAAACACCTTCAGCTGCGGCTACATGAGCAAGCATTACCTTAGATGGCCCAAGCACATCACCCACTGCATAAATATTTAGAGCTGAGGTTTGCATAACTTCGTCAACAATAATCCAGCCACGTTCATCAGTATCAACGCCAGCTTCTTCAAGGCCGAGGCCTTTTGTTTGTGGAGTTCGCCCAACAGTTACCAAGATGGCATCAACTTCAATGGGCTTTTCCTTTTGTTGTGCAGCACTTGGCTCTGCAATAAATGGTGATGGGCCAATGATTGCGTTTACCTTATCACCATTAATTTTAACGTCGGTAATGGTGCGACCAAGTTCACAGCTTATGCCTTGTTTTTTCATTTCTTTTTGTAAAAATTTGCTTATTTCGCCATCTACTGAAGGTATGGGTAATAGGCGTTCAAGCCCTTCAACAACAGTAACCTCTGAGCCAAGATTGTTAAAGATAAAGGCCATTTCACAGCCAATTACGCCACCACCAACAATGCAAAGTTTTTTGGGTATGTCTTTTAATTCAAGTGCATCATCACTATTTATGATGTATTTATGGTCAAATTTAAGGTTTGGTAATTCTAAAATACCGGTGCCCGTGGCAACTAGGATGAAATCACTTTCAATATCTTGAGTGTTGCCAGCATCATCTTTCACCTGCACAAGGGATGAAGATAGAATTTTGCCATGCCCCTTGATTACGTTAATTTTAAGTTTGATGCATGTTTTATCAAGTCCACCACGTAGGATTTTTAAAACATTTTCCTTGCGTTCTATAACCTTGCCCATATCAATAGTGGGAGTACAGCTTAAGGAAATGCCAAAAGTATTTAGGCGTTTAGTGAGCTCAAAAGCATCGGCAGAGGCTTTGATAGTCTTGGTTGGTATACAGCCATAGTTAAGGCAAGTTCCACCAAGGTGTGATTTTTCTATAATGGTGACTTGCATTCCAGCGCGAGCGGCGGTAAAAGCCGCAGCGTTGCCGCCAGGGCCACCGCCAATAATAGTTAGGCGTAAAGACATATATTCTCCGATTAAATAATTTCTTTTTCTTCAAAGCAATTGGATATGGGCATATCACCACGTTGAACTTCAGCGTTCATAATCCAATGCATCAATGGGGGTACTCTGTCTGTATCAGTTGCAGGATACCATTTTATCTCATCGCTACGTTGGCAAATTTGTTGCCAATGGGTGAAGGAGAATAAGGCATCAAGGCACTCGGGGTCAAGGCAAGGTGCAAAGCCAGTGCATGTGCCCTTTAGCCAAAGCAAAATCCTGCTTTCTTGCTCTTGCCCTGTGTTGATGGCAATTAATAAGCAGAGTTGGTGACCTTTTTTGATTGGGCTCTCCATTTCTTCTAATAAATCACGTAAGAAGCGCAAACGTATGCCACTGGCAGTAATGCTTACAACGCGAAAGTCACTATTGCCTTGCGGTCGGTATGCTGCGTGAGATTTGCCAAGCTTGGTTACACTGCGTGGTAAAACTGTTGCAGCTGTATCATAAAACCAAGCAGAGGCTAGGGCAATCATCTCTGGAGTTGGCTCTATGCGCACCGTATCTTTAGCTTTTGAGTCACTAAGTATACTTGGTCTGATAATCTCTAATATGGTGCGGGAGCCTTTTTTGCGTACCTTGGTAACAAATGAGGCAAAGTGGTAAAGAGTGCTAACATCTTGCTGTGTTAGTTGGAAGTAAACGTCAATTGGGGCTTCGTCCCAACCAGTAACAACACCACCATCGTGAATGTCTAAAACTAGGCTTGGTAAGCTGTCTAATTCGTCAAAGCTTAATTTTTTTGTGAGGTCTGGATTTTCAGATATGCGGCAATAGCCTTGCAAGTGTCTATGTTCAATGCCTTGACGTGTACAAATAATATCAAAGCGAGTTTGGGTTTCTGCTGTATTAAGTAGTATGGCTTCAATGAAACCGTCATCATCAAGTTCCATAATGAGGCCGTCATCGTTGTTTTTTCTAAATTTTGAAATGATGAATAAAAGCAGTAGTACTGCACCAATAATCATGGCAAGGATTTGTGCCATGTGAAGGGTTGGTTTTGAGCTTGGAGTCCACATTTGTGGTAAGGAAACTGCAAAGACTGCTACTGATGAGTTTAGACGTTTGAAATATGATTTTACAGCCGCTAAAAACTGGAATCTATTCATATTGCACCCACCGTATTTAGCATAACTATGCATTTTTATTGTTGTTTTTAAGTGTATGTCGTTTGCAATGAAAATATTTTTGAGCTCAATTAATTGTAATGATACTAAATAGTTTATTTTTTTGCAAGAAAATTAGTAATCAATTATGACCTATTTACTATATTTTTTGAATTTTCAACTGAACTTTATAATATTTACTAAATTGCTTAAAACAAAATTTATCCAAAGTCTTGACAGGTAGGCATACGCAACTTAAAAGTACTTCAAGATTTTAAGGAGTTTTGCATGCCAAATAACAACCCGCATGATAAATATATGAAGGCCGCCAATCAGGAATTTGATGAAGATTTAAACGATATGGATGATTTAGGCCTTGATAGCTTAGTGCCACCTGCTTTGCCTGAGAATTTAAATGAGCTTTGCTTTGAGCATGTTTGCCCAAGCTGTCCACAAAAAGAAGAAGTGGACAGCCTGCGTTTGCGTGCCCTTGCTGAGATGGAAAATTTCAAAAAAAGACTCTCACGTGAGCATGAAGAACAGCTATCATACGCAGCTGAAAGAGTGCTTGCGGATTTATTGCCAAGCCTTGATAATCTCGACCTTGCCTTGCAATATGGCAGCAATGACGAAGCCTGCAAGGACATACTTATGGGTGTGGAGATGACGCGCAAATTGCTTTTAGAAGCTGTTAAAAATCATGGTCTTGAGCCTATTGGCACTGTGGGTGAAGTTTTCACGCCAGAGCTACATGAAGGCCTTTCTTTTGAGCTTAGGGATGACATGGATGAAGGGCTTGTTAGCTCGCTAATGCAACGAGGTTATAAGCTTAAAGATAGATTGTTGCGCCCTGCTAAGGTAAGCATTAGCAAAAAGCCATAATTGCAATACTTCTTAAGAACTAACTAGTTGATGCTGAAAAATGCGTTTCCACGCATTTTTCAAAAAAGACACGCCCACT
>CAYJCI010000038.1:0-14239 GCA_964368595.1 uncultured Desulfovibrionaceae bacterium | reverse complement strand
AGTTCATCACCAAGCCCACTATCACGACGAATTATGTTTAAGGTATCACGCCTTTGAGACATTGGCCTTTGCCCAACTACCTCACCAGAAACAACGCAAGAAACGCCATATTGCTCCATACATTCACGAGCCTTACTAAGCATTAATATTTTGCAATCTACACAAGGGTTTAGCAATTTGCCAAAGCCATTTTTTGGGCCATCAACCATCATTTTTACAAAATCTGCACTAACATCAACACTATCAATATCAAGGTCATATTTTTTTTGCCAAGATTTAACACTATCAACCTTACCAAAAAATGGCGTAACAAAGTGTAAACATTTAACTTTAAGGCCCTGCTCTTCCAGTACTTTAACAGCTAAAATGCTATCAAGACCACCAGAAAACAAGGCAATGGCATCATAATTTTTGTTCATCCCCAAATTATAATTCTCCTTTAATATTTGGGCAAGTGTTTTGTGTTTGATTAAAGTTTGTGCAGTGCAATTTCTGGCTTAAACAGCCAAAAATTATCTTTACAAAATGAATTTTAACCTTAGGTAATGCTTGCACACTAAGGCTCATTTTGATAAGTTCAACTGTTTGTAAATGTATGTACTATTTTAAGCACAAAGCCATAGACACATTTTTATAACTAATTAAAAACACTAATAATATATTTAATAATTATTTTTTAACTGCCATTTTTGTGGTAGAAAATTTGGAGAAAATCATGGCTAAAAAATCCGCAGCTTCAGCAGAAAATGCTCGTTCAGAAGCTTTAAGCACTGCCCTACACGCCATTGAGCGCAAGTATGGTAAGGGTGCTGTTATGAAACTTTCTGACGATGCACACGTTAACCTACCTGTTATTCCAACTGGTTCCATAGGTCTAGACCTTGCCCTAGGTATTGGCGGCATTCCTCGTGGACGTGTTACAGAAATATATGGCCCAGAGTCTTCCGGTAAAACTACCCTTACCCTACACGTTGTTGCTGAATGCCAAAAACTAGGCGGAACTTGCGCCTTTATTGACGCAGAGCATGCTCTTGATGTGGCATATGCTCGCCGCCTTGGTGTAAATACTGACGAGTTGCTTATTTCTCAGCCTGATTACGGCGAGCAAGCTCTTGAAATTGCGGACATGCTTGTACGCTCAGGCGCTGTTGATTTAGTTGTAATTGACTCAGTGGCAGCCCTTATCCCGCAGGCAGAGCTTGAAGGAACCATGGGTGAATCTCAAGTGGGCGGTCATGCAAGGCTTATGTCCCACGCGCTACGCAAACTCACAGGTACAATTCATAAATCTCGCACTTCTGTGATATTTATTAACCAAATTCGTATGAAGATTGGTGTTACAGGCTATGGTAGCCCTGAAACCACAACTGGTGGTAATGCCTTAAAGTTCTACTCCTCAGTGCGCCTTGATATTAGACGCATACAAACTCTTAAAGATAAAGAAGAGGCCTTCGGCTCAAAAACAAGAGTTAAGGTTGTTAAAAATAAAGTTGCTCCGCCTTTCCGCAGTGCTGTCTTTGACATTTTGTTTGGTCAAGGCATTTCACGCTCAGGTGAGCTTTTGGACATTGGCATTGAAGGCAAAATTGTTGAGCAAAGTGGTTCATGGTTTGCCTTTGGCTCAGAAAAATTAGGCCAAGGCCGTGAAAAAGTGCGTGCCTTACTTGATGAAAATTTGGAACTACGCCAAGCCATTGAAGATAAGGTAATTGAGCATCTAGGCATGAACCCCAATGAATTTGTCCCCACAGATGAAGATTTGGACGAAGGCCAACCTTTAGAAGACTAAACCTAAACTAAGATTTATTTACGCCATAAGGAAATCACATGCTTACAGCCAAGGAAATACGACGTAAGTTTTTAGAATATTTTAACAAATTTGAGCACGAAATTGTACATTCTTCGCCTCTAATTCCAAGAAATGACCCAACTTTGCTCTTTGCCAACTCCGGCATGGTGCAATTTAAGTCCTTATTCTTGGGTGAAGAAAAGCGCAACTACGTGCGCGCAACCACTGCCCAAAAATGTTTGCGAGTTTCTGGCAAGCATAATGACTTAGAAAATGTAGGCCGTACCGCACGCCATCATACATTTTTTGAAATGCTTGGTAATTTTTCCTTTGGCGATTATTTTAAAGAAGAAGCCATAGGCTTTGCATGGAAATTTGTTACTGAAGAGCTTGGCCTTGCTAAAGACAGGCTTTATGTAACTGTTTTTCGTGAAGATAATCAAGCATTTGAGCTATGGCAAAAAGTTACTGGAATTTCGCCTGACCGAATTTTTCACCTTGATGAAAAGGATAATTTTTGGGTAATGGGCGATACTGGCCCTTGCGGCCCCTGCTCAGAAATTTACATTGACCAAGGGCCAGAGATGAGCTGTGGGCCAGATTGTGGCATTGGTAAGTGTGATTGTGACCGCTTCTTGGAAATTTGGAACTTGGTTTTCATGCAATATGACCAACCAGGCGACGGAACAAAGGTGCCACTACCAAACCCATCTATTGACACTGGCATGGGCCTTGAGCGTGTTGCCGCTGTTTGCCAAGGTAAGCATTCAAACTTTGACTGCGACCTGTTTCAAGACATTATACAATATGCCGCAAGCCTTGCTGGTGTTACCTATTCATTTAGTTCACCAGACACCAATGACATTGACACCTCTTTAAGAGTTATTGCTGACCATAGCCGTGCGGCCGCCTTTTTAATTGCTGACGGTACGCTACCTTCTAATGAGGGTCGTGGTTATGTGCTTCGTAGGCTTTTGCGTCGTGCTTTGCGTTTTGGTACTTTAATGGGGCTAAGCGAGCCATTTTTATACAAAACTTCAGCCAAGGTTGTGGAAGTTATGGGCGATGATTACCCAGAGCTTGCCAATAGCTTGGACTTTATTAAAAGAGTGGTGCGTGAGGAGGAGGAGCGTTTCTCCCTCACCTTAGAAAAGGGCTTGCATTTATTAGAAGAAGAACTTGAACGCATGCAAAAGGATAATAAAACCATAATTTCTGGTGATATATGCTTCAAGCTTTATGATACTTTTGGTTTCCCCATTGATATTGTCAATGACATTGCAGAAAAGCGTGGCTTCCAAGTGGATGCAACTGGCTTTAATGCTTGCATGCAGGAGCAGAAAGACCGTGCTCGTGCCGCTCAAAAAAGCTCTGGCTTGCTTGGTGGTGATGGTCAAGACATGACTGCCCTCTTTGCTGCCTTGCATAACGAAGGCATACATTCTGAATTTGTGGGTTATACTGAACTTGTGGCTGAATCTCGCGTGATTGCTCTTTTAGATAAAGACGGCATCAACGTAGAACAGCTAGATAAAGACCAAGAAGGCTACTTAATCACAGGGCGCACTCCATTTTATGGTGCATCTGGTGGTCAAATGGGCGATATTGGTAATATTAAAGCACCCATGGGCACAGCGGCAGTGCTTGATACACAAAAGCCATTTGCCGATTTAACAGTACATTGCATAAAAATCACTGACGGTGTGCTATTACTTGACCAAGAAGTTGAGCTAATTGTCACAGCCGATGACCGCAAGGCCAGTGCTCGTAACCATACTTGCACCCACCTTTTACATGCCTCGCTTCGTCGCATTCTCGGTACGCATGTTCAGCAAGCTGGCTCATTGGTTGAATGCAATCGCCTGCGTTTTGACTTCACCCATATATCTGGCCTAAGCCAAGATGAGCTTTTAGCCATTGAGCGTGATGTTAACCGTGCAATCTTAGCAAATTACAGCATATCCGCTGAAAGCAAAAGTCATGAGCAAGCCATTAAAGATGGTGCCATTGCCCTATTTGGTGAAAAATACGGCGATGAAGTCCGTGTTTTAAGCATTGGCGATGCTGAAAATAAAGAATCTGTGGAGCTTTGCGGGGGGACTCACCTTGAGCGCACTGGCGAGGCTGGACTATTTTGCATAATTTCAGAATCAGGCATTGCCGCAGGTACGCGCCGCATTGAGGCCGCCACAGGCTGGCAAGCCCTTGCTCACATGCAAAGTCAAAGGGAAGAATTAAACAATATTGCCACTAGCTTAAAAGCAAAATCTGGCGATATTTTACAGCGTTTAGAAGCTTTACAAGCTGACAATAAAAAACTGCGTAAAGATTTAGAAAAAAGTGCAAAGCATGCTGCCTCTGACCAAGGTAAAGACATCATGGGCAAATGCGAAGATATAAATGGTATTAAAACCTTAGCTGCTTCTGTTGGTGCTGTACCCATGAAAGCTCTGCGTGAGCTTATGGATGATGTACGCTCCAAGCTACCTTCAGGCGTTGCCTGCCTTGTGGCTACTGATGAAGCTAAAGTAAATATGATTATATATGTTTCTAAAGACTTACATGATAAATTCACCGCCCCAGCCCTTATTAAAGAAGTGGCAACACCCATTGGTGGCTCTGGCGGTGGTAGACCGGACATGGCCCAAGCTGGTGGCAGCAATGCTGCTGGTATTGATGAGGCCTTAAACCAATTTAAGCAACTTATAGCTAAATAGCTTAGTATAACGGAGCATAATTTATGATAGGTATTTCAAAACTTTATTGCGGACAAGTAGAACCATCAGACGCATTGCGCTATGGTCGTCATTCTGGTAAATTGCCCTCACATCTTTTGCAGTTCTCTGCTGATAAAAAGCCAGTAGTTGTATGGAATATGACTCGCCGCTGTAATCTAAAATGCGTGCACTGTTACGCTCAAGCTGTGGATGTTGAAGGCCATAAGGACGAAATTTCCACCGAACAAGCAAAGGCCATGATAAATGACCTAGCGGCCTACGGTTCCCCTGTAATGTTATTTTCTGGTGGTGAGCCTTTAGTACGTAAAGATTTAGTGGAGCTTGCAAGCCATGCCACAAGCAAGGGCATGCGTGCTGTTATCTCCACCAACGGAACATTAATCACTAAAGAAAAAGCTAAAGAACTTAAAGATGTTGGCCTATCTTATGTGGGTATTTCACTCGATGGTATGGAAGAAGTGCATGACAAATTCCGTGCTGTGCCTGGCTCATTCAAAAAAGCCTTGCAAGGCATTGAAAACTGCCAAGCAGAGGGCCTAAAAGTTGGCCTACGCTTCACCATTAATAATCGTAACGTGCAAGAAGTTCCTGGAATTTTTAAGTTGTTAAAAGAACTAGAAGTACCGCGTGCTTGTTTCTACCATCTAGTATATTCTGGCCGTGGTTCTGACTTGATTAAAGAAGATCTTTCCCACGCAGATACACGCAAACTACTTGACCTTATTATGGATGAAACCCGCGCCCTTTACGACGCTGGCATGGAAAAAGAAATCCTCACCGTTGATAACCACGCCGACGGCCCATACGTATGGGAGCGTTTAATGCGTGAAGATAAAAAACGCGCTGATGAAGTCATGGAATTATTGCAATTTAACGAAGGCAATAGCACAGGCCGTGGTATTGGTTGTATTTCTTGGGATGGTAGCGTGCATGCTGACCAATTCTGGCGTAACCATACTTTTGGTAATGTACTTGAGCGTCCATTCTCTGAAATTTGGGATGACCCAAACATTGAACTATTGCATAAGCTTAAAGACAAAAAACCACATGTAAAGGGCCGTTGTGCCACTTGTCGTTATTTAAATATTTGTGGTGGTAACTTCCGTGCTCGTGCTGAAGCTTATTATGATGACATTTGGGCAGAAGACCCAGCTTGTTATCTAACTGATGATGAAATTAAAAAATAAATAATTAAAGGATTTATCTATGTCATTTCATCGTGGACGCAGGCTTCGTACAACCCAAGCTTTAAGAGAGATGGTGCGTGAAACTTCACCACTTAGGGCAGAGAATTTGGTAATGCCCTACTTTGTGGTGGATACTGATGATAGCTCTTTTCGTAAAGAAATTAGCTCCATGCCAGGCCAATACCAGCTTTCACTTAATGAGCTTGAAAAACAAGTGGCAAAAGCAGTTGAGCATGGGTTACATTCTGTCATTTTATTTGGCATACCAAAGCAAAAAGATCCTGCTGGCACAGCAGGCTATGCAGAAAATGGCATCGTGCAACAGGCTGTACGTTTATTAAAAAGTAAATTCCCACAACTCATGGTAATTACAGATGTTTGCCTTTGTGAATATACATCACATGGGCATTGTGGCTTATTATCTGCCAATGGTGACGTCTTAAATGACCCAACTCTTGAGCTTTTAGCCAAAACTGCTGTATCGCATGCAAAAGCTGGTGCGGATATTGTTGCCCCGTCTGATATGATGGATGGGCGCATAGCCGCATTACGTGAAGCGCTTGATAATGAAGGCTTTATTAATACGCCAATCATGTCCTACGCTGTTAAATTTGCATCATCTTACTATGGGCCTTTTAGAGAGGCTGCTGAATCCACCCCACAAAGTGGCGACCGTAAGTCTTATCAAATGGATTCTGCCAATGTGCGTGAGGCCATGCGTGAAGCCACGGCTGATTTGGAGGAAGGGGCAGACTTTTTAATGGTTAAGCCTGCTGGCCCATATCAAGATATTATTCGCTTACTTAAAGATAATTTTGACGCACCACTTGTGGCCTATCAAGTTAGTGGCGAGTATTCACTCATAAAGGCTGCTGCAAAAATGGGCTGGGTTAATGAAGATGCCGTTATTATGGAATCATTATTAGGCATTAAACGCTCAGGCGCTGATATTATTATTAATTATTTCACTGAAGAATTGCTTATTAAAGGACTTGTACGCTAATGAAGCCAGATCATATGCAACATGGTGCATCTCACCCGCATGGCAAAGGTGCTCACCCCCATGGCGACCACATCCAACATGGCGCTGCTGCACATCCACATGCCAATCGATTCTTACCAGATGGTAGCCCCAAATGCCGCCTAATTGCTTGGGAAGTTACACGCTCTTGCAATCTTGCATGCAAGCATTGCCGCGGTGAGGCACACCCTGAGCCATATCCTGGCGAGCTTTCCACCGAAGAAGCCAAAGCTTTAATTGACACCTTCCCTGAGGTTGGTGAACCAATTATCATTTTCACCGGTGGCGACCCCATGATGCGCCCTGATGTGTATGAGCTAATTGCCTATGCTACAGCCAAGGGTTTGCGTTGTGTATTTTCACCAAATGGTACGCTAATCACGCCAGAAACTGCTCGAAAAATTCGCGAAGCTGGCATTCAGCGATGTTCAATCTCCATTGATGGTGCTGATGCCAAGAGTCACGATGATTTCCGTGCTGTGCCTGGTTCATTTGATGCCTCCATGCGTGGCATTGAATTATTAAAAGCAGAAGGTATGGAATTTCAAATAAATACCACTGTAACTCGAGATAACTTGCAAAGCTTTAAGAAGATATTTGAACTTTGCGAGCGTATTGGTGCAGTGGCTTGGCATATTTTCCTACTTGTGCCCATGGGTCGTGCTGCAAGATTAAAGGACCAAGTAATCACCGCGACGGAATATGAAGAAGTACTAAATTGGTTTTATGATTTTCGTAAAACCACCAGCATGCACTTAAAGGCCACTTGTGCACCGCATTATTACCGTATTATGCGCCAAAAAGCCAAAGCCGAAGGCCTAAGTGTTGATATGGAAAACTTCGGCATGGATGCCATGACCCGCGGTTGCCTTGGCGGCACTGGTTTTTGTTTTATAAGCCATGTGGGCCAAGTTCAGCCTTGTGGTTATCTTGAGCTTGATTGTGGTAATATCAAAAAACAGCCATTCCCAGAAATCTGGAAAAATTCCAAGCATTTTAAGGAATTTAGAACTCAAGAAGAATATAAAGGCAAGTGCGGAGTATGCGAATATCACAAGGTTTGTGGTGGTTGTCGCGCTCGTGCCCATAGTATGGATAATGACCATATGGCTGAAGAACCGCTTTGCACATATATACCTAAAAAATCAAAGGAATAAGTATGGAACTTGACAGTATTGACAAACAATTACTAGACATAATTCAAACTGACTTCCCGCTAGTACCACGCCCATATGCTGAGCTTGGCGCAAGATTAAATATTACTGAAGCAGAAGCCCTATCTAAAGTTAGAGCGCTTAAAGAAAAAATGATTATTCGCCGACTTGGTGCAAATTTTCAATCAGCAAAGCTTGGCTTTCGTTCAACCCTTTGTGCTGCAAAAGTACCTGAAGAAAAAATGGATTTTTTCGTAAATACTGTCAATGAATACAAAGGTGTTACACACAATTATTTACGTAGAAACTCTTATAATATTTGGTTTACTTTCATTGGTCCATCATGGAATGATGTATGCACAAGCCTAAATGAAATTAGCCAAAAAACTGGCATTGAAATATTAAATTTGCCTGCAAAACAAATGTATAAAATACGCGTTGATTTTCAAATGGATGATAAAGACAAAAGAGTGTAATAGAAAACATATAAAGTTAATTAGCACTTAAGAAAAATTTTCTTTATTAAGTTTAATCATTAGTCATTAACTACAAGAAAATTTTTTATATTTAACCTGATTAACATTACAGAAACATAAAGTTTTTTTTAGAAACTACGAATAGACTTTTTGTACTGATAAAAATTTATAAGTTTAGCACAAACTGAAATGCCGAATGAAAGGATGGTCGTATGAAAAACGTTAAAGTTGCCAAGAAGTTAATGATTGGCTTTGGATTCTTAATGGTTTGTATTTGTGGGCTTGGCTGGTTTGCCATTAGCCAACAAAATATTGTTTCCGATCAAAGCAAAACCATCGCTCAAAAAAATATTCCAGAAATTCTCGCCATTACTGAACTAGAAGGAGCCTTCTCTGATGCATATCTTAATATGCGCACCTACAGGCTAACCCGCGATCCCAAATATTACGACCTCATTCAAAAACACTTTGAAGAAGTTCGTGCAAAGCTAACATTTCTTGAAGATCTAGTTGCCAAATTTCCAGAATTAACAATGCTAGACGAATTTAATAACAAATTCAAAGCTGTTTTTAATCTTTATAGTTCCTCTGTTGATAGTTCACATCAAAGTGTAACTGAGCTAATTGCAACGACTAAGTTATTACATGATCATGGAGATCAAGAAAAAGCCGAGGCTTCAAGACTATTAAATACATTAAAATCACGCCTTGAAATTACAGTAGACTCAAGTTCACTTGAAACAACAATTGCAGAAATTGAACACTTTTTTAATGAAATTGCAATGTTACAAGTCTCTGCTTTGGAAGCTCAAAATAATAACGACATAAAAACTGTTAAAGAAATTCAAGCTAAAATTAATTCACTTGTTGATAAAACTAAACCTGCGTTTTCAAGCCTACCTGCAGGCTCAATTGAGCAATCTGGTCAAGTTATACTTGAGTTAAATGCACAATATCTAGCTGATTTAGATAGCTACATTAAACTAAGCACTGAAATACAAGAGCTTTCAAGCAAGCGTAGTGAATATTTTAAGCAAATTACAAGCCTAACTAACAAAAGCGTTACAAGTATTGGTGCAAACCTTGAGCTTAATGCAAATAACGCTGTGGATACGCTTGAAAAAAGTGAGCAATTAATCTTAACCGTAATTTTATGCTTAATGCTTGCCAGCGTTGCTTTTGCTACATATTTAACTCGTAGCATCACTACTCCACTCAATGCCAGCATGGGCTTTGCTCAATCTGTTGCTGGTGGCAACCTTAACGACAATCTCGATTTTTACTCTGAAGATGAGCTTGGCAAGCTTGCCGATGCTCTGCGCATCATGGTTGCATCGCTTAAAGAAAATATTGAAAAAGCCAATGAGCAAACTGCACAAGCAAAACTAATGGGTGAAGAAGCCAATGCCGCCATGGAGCAAGCAAAAATAGCTCAAGCCGAGGCAGAACGCGCCAAGCGCCAAGGTATGCTCGACGCAGCCGCACAACTTGAGGGAATTGTTGAAGTAGTTTTCACAGCCTCACAAGAACTTGCCACTCAAGTTGCTGAATCTAACCACGGTGTATCGATAACATCTGATCGTATTACAGAAACTGCCTCTGCCATGGAAGAAATGAACGCAACTGTACTTGAAGTTGCACGCAGTGCAGGCGACGCCGCCAATGTTTCTAATGATGCAAGGTCAAAAGCTGATACTGGCGCCCAGATTGTGCAAGAAATGGTGGGCCGCATTGCTGAGGTTGAACACCAAGCTGACCAACTAAAAGATGATATGAAGCAGCTTGGCGAACAAGCAGAAGCAATTGGCACAATTATGAATGTAATCTCTGACATTGCTGATCAAACTAACTTACTTGCTCTAAACGCAGCCATTGAAGCCGCACGCGCTGGTGAAGCTGGTAGAGGATTTGCCGTTGTTGCTGACGAAGTTCGTAAATTGGCTGAAAAAACTATGGAAGCAACAGTTCAAGTTGGCAATGCCATTGCTGGAGTGCAAGCAAGCGTTGATCGTAATATGAAAAATGTTGACGCATCAGTTACTAGCATAACCGTTACTACAAACCTTGCTAATGAAGCAGGGCAATCCTTGAGTGAAATAGTTGAGATGGTTGACATCTCAGCTGACCAAGTACGCACCATTGCCACAGCAGCGGAGCAACAATCAGCCACATCAGAAGAAATTAACCGCGCACTAACTAGCATTAACGCAGCCTCCAACGAAACCGCTAATGCTATGGATGTTGCTAGCAACACAGTTGAAGATTTACGCACCCAAGCTCAAAACCTTGAACAATTAATCAGAAGCCTTAAAGAAGCTTAATTCTTTAGTCTGATAAATTAATTATAAAAAATAAAAGCGGTCTAAGCAATTTAGGCCGCTTTTTGTTTTTATTGTCATAAGGAGAGAATTTCGTAAATTCCATAAATTATCTCAAAGCATTATCAAAGTAGTGTGTAATACGCTATATCCACTACAAAGCACTTCACACTCTATTATATATTACTGTAAAATTATGTTGCTCTTATTTTTTATTATGCTAACTACGTGCAATCATATGGAAAGCTAAAATGGACAAATTACTAATACAATATTTACTTTTTGGGCCTCTCTAAAATTTCACAGTGGGTTAAGCGTACATAATTATCTGTAAACATACCCTTAACTATTCCGCCGATCGTAATTTCCGTGCCTTGCTTTAACTGCTCAAGTTCTTTAGCCATATTTTTTGAAAACTCAAATCTTACCCCAGTTACTCCAAAAGCATCTAAGGCCATTATAATTTCAGGAAAGCCCAAGCTTGATGTACCAACCCTATGCACAGCACCCTTCACAGCAATATGCAAATTGGTGTAAATGTCCTCTGCATCAATGGCATGCTCTGTATAAAAATGAAAAAGCTCATCCAAGCTCAACAGCCTTTTTAAGGCATAATTACTGCGGCATACACTCTTGGCAAATTCATCAGTAGCAGCTTTTTTTATGCACTTATCATATGCTAAACGTTCGCTTATAAGTTCGTTTTTAAGGGTGTTTCTTTCCCTTCCGCCAAAGTTATGGGCATAGGCTGGGGCTGATAACACAATGCAGATAATAATAATAATTAAATAATGCATAAGCCTCCAAAAATATGGGGATAGAAAATTTTCCAATCTTCCATCCCCCAAAAAGTTAAAATAAATGTAATTTATCTATTCATTAAATGTACTTTTAGCATATCTACCAGTTTTTCAACATCAATAGGTTTTGCAATGTGCCCATTCATGCCGCTATCAAAAGCCATATCAATATCATCTTTAAATGCATTGGCTGTCATAGCAACAATTGGTGTTGATTTTGCGTCATCCCTATCAAGCGCACGTATGGCACTTGCAGCATCATAGCCATTCATCTTAGGCATTTGAATGTCCATAAATACTAAGTCATAATAATTTAGTTCAGACTTTGCAAATTTTTCCACAGCTTCTGTGCCATCGCAAGCTTCATCAATAATTAAGTCAAACGGGGACAAAAGCTCCATGGCAATAATGCGGTTAATATCCACATCATCCACCAATAAGACACGCTTTCCAGCCATATTTACAGAGCCTTCGTCTTTGCTTTCAACAACGTTATGCTCTTTATCCTCCAAGAACCAAAGGGAGAAGAAGAACTCACTGCCCTTGTTTTCTTCACTAACAACCTCAATATCACCACCAAGCAACATGGCAATGCTTCTACTAATGGAAAGGCCAAGCCCAGTGCCGCCGTACATGCGCGTAATATGACCGCCACCTTGCTCAAAAGGAGCAAATAGAGATTTGCGCTTTTCAGAGGCAATGCCAATACCAGTATCCGCCACAGAGAAGAACACTAAAGTTTTACCATCTTTACGTTCTTTTTGCTCGATGCGGAAAGTAATATTACCAAGCTCTGGTGTAAATTTAACAGCATTACCAAGTAGGTTTATGAGGATTTGACGCAAACGCAACACATCAGAAATGAAGAAGCAATGCTCAAGATTTTCAATGCTCACGTCAAATTTAATATTCTTACTACTACAACGCGGAGCAATGATTGATGAAACATCATCCACCAATTTTTTGATATCAAAGCGCTCTTCACTAAGCTCAATCTTACCAGCTTCAATCTTAGAAATATCAAGAATGTCATTAAGCAAGCCAAGTAAATGCATTGAGGATGATTCAATTTGCATTACATTGGGTAGTAAGTCATCTTTTGAGCAATCATCTTCACCAAGTTTACGCTTGGTAATATTGGTCATACCAATGATGGCATTCATAGGAGTGCGTATTTCATGGCTCATTCGTGCCAAGAATTCACTCTTTGACTTACTGGCATTATTAGCCTCAGTCACTGCTTTAATAAGTTCACGTTGAGTTTGGCGTAGCTCAGTTTCAGCATTAACTCGTAGTGATACATCACGAGCCACTCCAAGAATACCACGAACCTGACCCTCTGATCCAAAAATTGGCGTGCGCACAATATCCAGAATTTCATCATGCCCATCAGCAAATTTTGCACGATGTTCAGCATAAACTGGCACAGCATTGCTCAGTATTTCATCTTCATTTTCTTTTGCGGCATCGTATAACGAGTTTGACAATAAGTCTTTGTCAGTTCTACCGTGTATTTCTTCAGGAGTAAGGCCAATCATGCTTGCAAAACGTGGGTTTACAGCAAGATAAACACCTTCAATTGACTTATACCAAATAAGATCCGGTGAGGCAGATAACACCATATCAAGCATTGCGCGCTCACGTTCAATGCGGTCTTGCTCAGATAAAAGCTCAGTAACATCCATAAAGTTAACTATATAACCAATATTGTTACCAGTTTTATCCACAAGATAAACAGCATTACCCCTAAAATGTCTTTGTTTAGGCAAATAATATTGCACAGGTTCAGATCTACCCTCTAAAAATGCAGAGATGGGGCATTTATCCAAACCAAAAATACTAACATCTGAATAGCGCTTGCCCTTAACATCTTCAAAACTCTTATTTAATAGCTCAAGAGCTAAGGGGTTCATATAAATAATATTACGATCAAGATCAGTAATAGTCATGGGATTTTTAACACTCTTAATGATGCTTTCAAACAAGTCATCTAAAGAGTTGCATAAAATACCAAATTCATCCCTGCTAGTGGCATTAAATTTAAAGTTGCGCTGACCAAAGCTAAATGTAGATATACCACGAATAAGTTTTGTAATGTTTCTAGTAATGGTTGAAGCCATCCAAATTGCTATAAATACAACTAAAAATGTCATGAGCAAGGTGGATAATGAAAGGCTCATGGCTGTATTCCACAAATTGCTAGCAATGGAGGCAAAGGCTGCTTCTGAAACAGCTGATAACTCTCTATCCGCTGTTTCCACTAGCTCTTGAATGGTTTGTTGGGTTTCAATGGCTGGGCGGTGGAAATCTTCAACACCAACAGTAGCAGTTACCACACCAAAACCAACCAGCTTTTCACCATATTGACCAGTATAATATGGAATGGCAGAAACTGTAGTCAATTTCCACAGTCCGCTCCATAGAATCAAAAACGAGCCAGAGCCACCCTCTTTTGCCAAATTATACCAACCAGTACACTGTGGTGCAAAGTTTAGATAGCGGCAATCCAAGCCCACAAGGCCTTGTTTTATTAAATCAACTGCTGGCTTTCTGTCGCGCCTTTGATCTGTAAACTCAGGTTCCTTGGCTACAAAATCTGCATATTTTTCACCACTAGCTTGAAATCTAGCATAGGCATCTGCATCGAGAAATGATATTTGAGGTTCACCAGTTTCAGCATCATAACCAGCGATGGAATGGTGACGAGGGTGCACAATGCTGCGGCCCTTATGATCCCAGATAAAGGCATAATTGCC
>CAYJCI010000037.1:0-14256 GCA_964368595.1 uncultured Desulfovibrionaceae bacterium | reverse complement strand
TCAACGGTAAGTACTTTAGCTTGTACTATGTCGCCACTCTTGAACATTTCATTGGGGTGACGGATTTTCTTTGTCCAAGAAATATCAGATACGTGAATAAGGCCGTCAATGCCATCTTCAATGCCGATGAACATGCCAAATTCAGTGATATTTTTAATGGTACCTTCAAGGATTGTGCCTTCAGGGTATTTTTCAGCCACAAGTTCCCATGGGTTTGGCTTAACTTGCTTCATGCCAAGGGAGATGCGCTTTTTGTCGCCATCAACACCAAGGATGATAACTTCAACTTCATCGCCCACACGAACCATTTGGGAAGGATGACGCAATTTGCGTGTCCATGACATTTCAGAAATGTGCACAAGGCCTTCAACGCCTGTTTCAAGCTCAACAAAAGCACCATAATCCACAAGGTTAGTAACTTTACCTTGGTATTTTGCGCCTTCAGGGAAGCGAGTTGTAATATCTTGCCATGGGTCTGGTACAAGTTGCTTCATACCAAGGGAAACTTTATTTTGGTCTTTATCAAAAGAAAGTACTTTTAATTCAAGCTCTTGGCCAACACTGATGATTTCTTTTGGATGGCGGATGCGTCTCCAAGACATATCTGTAATGTGTAGTAGGCCGTCTAAGCCGCCAAGGTCAACAAATACACCATATTCAGTAATATTTTTGGCTTTACCAATTACCATTTGCCCTTCTTCAAGGGTTCCTAGTAGATCCTGACGCTTAGAATCGCGCTCTTCCTCAAGAAGTACGCGGCGTGAAACAATAACGTTGCTACGTCTACGGTTAATTTTTAACACGCGGAATTCAAATTCTTGATTAACAAGTGCGTCCATATCGGGCACTGGTCTTAAGTCCACATGCGAACCGGGCAAGAAAGCCTCAACTCCGCCAATATCAACGGTGTAGCCACCCTTGATGCGGCGCATAATGTGACCCTTGATAACACTGCTTTTATCTTGCACATCTTCGAGTTGATCGAAAACTTGCATTCTTTTGGCTTTCTCAAAGGAAAGACTGATGGTGCCTTCATTCTCATTTTTACGCACCACAAATACATCAACACTGTCACCCACTGCTACAACTAAGCCGCCCGCTGCGTCACGAAATTCATGGGTTGGGATTTGACCTTCAGATTTGAAGTTTACATCCACCAACACGTGGTCTTCGCCAATGCGTACGATTTCGCCTTTAACAATGGAGCCTTCCTCCAAATCGCCAAAATCAGTGCTGAGATAATTCTCAAGAGCACTCTCAAAACTCATGTCTGCTTCATGTCCGGTTTCTTGGTTTGCCATATTTACATAGCCTCCACAATAATTTCCCCTTGGGGGTCTGTGGTCATTACCAGAAGATGTGAGAGAAGACAAGCTAAAATTTCATGGGCCCAGTTTTGTTTAAGCTAATTACTAATTCTATAAAAAATTGTCATAAGCATTTGGCATGTAATTGTAGGGTTTTAGTCGTGGGGTTAGTTTTGGCTTTTAATACGAGCTTTTTATTTAATAGATAATTTTTAAATAAAAATGCACCCAACTTAATTAAGGAGGGTGCATTGTGTATAGCTAATGTGTTAATTTTATTTTTCTTCTTTTTTATCTTCGTTGTTTTCTTGTTTGTCAGCGTCGTCTTTATCGTTACTATCATCTTTTTTACGAACATTTTTTAAAGCCTTGTCCATATTTTCAGATAAAGTGCGTGACATGTCTTCAGCCTTTTCTTTAGCGTTGCTCATTTTCTTTTCAGCAACGTCCTTGGCTTCAATTAGCATTTTCTCGCCCTTTTCTTTGGCTTCATTTAGCATTTCTTCAGCCTTTTTCTTAGCATCTGCCATGAGCTTTTCGCCTTTTTCTTTGGCTTCATTGAGCATAGCTTCTGCTTGGTCGCGTAATTGGGCGGACTTTTCTTTATTCTTTTGCGCCTCTATGGCTTCATCAACAAAATCTTCTTCTTTTTGCATGTTTTTTTCAAATTCGCCAGACTCTTTTTGCTTGCGAATTTCTTCATCTCTAAGGGCACGGCGCAAAACCTTACCCACAAGGGTTTTAGGCAACTCTTCACAAAAATCAATGTATTTTGGAATTTTATAGTTGGCAAGTTTTTCACGGCAATGGCTGGTGATATCTGATGTGCTTAGCTCCTCACCTTCTTTTACCACGATAAAGGCTTTAAGCACCTCACCACGGTTGCGGTGCGGAATGCCAACCACCACAGCCTCTGCAACTTTTGGGTGCTCATAAAGCACTTCATCAACTTCACGTGGGTAAACATTGTAACCACCCACAATAACCATATCTTTTTTGCGATCCGCCACAAAGAAGTAACCATCGCTATCACGATAGCCAATATCTCCAGTGTGCAGCCAGCCATCGCGAATGGTTAGGGCTGTTTCCTCTTCATTATTCCAATAGCCGAGCATCACTTGTGGGCCACGTACTATAATTTCACCAAGTTCACCATCTGGCATTTGTTTTGTGCCATCCTCAACGTCCACAATGCGAACCTCTGTAGCAGGTAGGCAAACGCCTACAGAACCTTCTTTTTGCAGGCCATAAATGGGGTTAGCTGTAATACAAGGTGAGCATTCTGTAAGGCCTAAGCCTTCAGTAATATTAGCCTTGGTTAGCTTTTGGAAGCGAGCCATAGCCTCTTTAGGGAATGGTGCAGAGCCTGAGATGCAAAGCTCAATGCAGCTTAAGTCATACTTTGGCAAATCTTTTTGATGCATAAGTGACATATAAACCGAAGGCACGCCCACAAAGAAGTTTGGCTTATATTTATCAATGGTGCGCAATAAATCGCCAGGGGTGTAGCGTGGCACAGGAATTGATGATGCGGCATAAAGTGTTGGTAGTATGATGTTTCCGCCAAGTCCAAAAATATGGAAGAAAGGCAATATGGATAGGAATGTATATTTTTTGCCCTTTGGTGCGTCAATAATATACTTTAATATTTGCATTTGTGCTGCAACATTTTGATGCGTTAATATGGCGGCTTTGGCAACGCCAGTGGTGCCACCAGTATATTGCAAGAAAGCTATTCTTTTATTTGGGTCATCAATTTGAGCGTTATAGCGCTCTTTCGTTTTAACAAAATCTGCCCATTGAACAATATTTACTCCATCATATGCAACTTCAGGTAGGTTGCCTTCGCGTTTGGCTTTCCATGGTTGCAAAATATTTAAAGGAAAAGCTAGGCCGTCAGCAACACGAGTAACAATGCTTAGGCGCAAATTTAATTTATCATAGAGCGCATTAATTTTGGGCCATAATAAATCAAGTGTAATTAATACGTTTGCTTGTGCATCATGGAAGTGGTGAGTTAGCTCTTTTTCCATATAGAGTGGATTTGTTAAAACTGCCGTTGCGCCAGCCTTTAATACGCCCCAAACGGCAATGATAGTTTGGGGAATATTTGGAAGCATGATGGCAACACGGTCACCATCTTGCACGCCACGCAAGCGCAAAGCCGCGGCAAAGGCCTCAGCTTGGTCTTTCAATTGCTTATAGTTGATGGAATAATTTTGAAAAATTATTGCTTTGGCATTAGGGAAATTAGCTGCTGCATCATCTAAATACTGATGTAGTGATTGCTCATTAAAAATAATTTCCGGCTCATTTTTCCCTTCAAAATGTCGCCACCAACCAGTTTTTTTATTATTTAATGTAGAGTTTTCTGTCATACTTGCCCTTAATATACGGTGAAATGTTTAACCGGAACAGCATACAATAAAATTTTAATTTAGGCTAGTGCCGTTAAGTCGTAATCGGCGCTTTCCACAATGTCAGCCATTACAAGTTTTGCAGGGCTAACACCCTCGCCACTAATGTATGTTATGCCGTCCACTTCCGGTGCTTGAAACCAAGCCCTGCCACGATGCAAGCCTGGCCATTCTTCATGTGTATTATCTACCAAGATTGGTAAGGTTTGGCCTACGTATGATTCTAGTAATTCAGAACTTATCTCTGCTTGTATTTGCATAAGTTCATCTTTTCGTGAAGCTTTAACCGTATCTTCCACTTGATTGGGCATTGTTGCTGCCTTGGTGCCGTCTTCTGCGGCATAGGCAAATACGCCAAGATGCTGGAAGCGTGTTTCTATAATAAAATCGCGTAATGCATTAAAATGTTCATCTTCCTCACCAGGAAAGCCAACAATAAAGCTAGTTCGTAAAGATGCTTGAGGTATATGCTCTCGCACCAGCTCCACCACATGGCGTGGATCTTTAGCAAATGGGCGACCCATGCTTTGCAAAATTTGAGGGTGGGCATGTTGTAGGGGAATGTCAAAATATGGCAACAATTTTTCTTGATGATCTTTCATGAAGGATAGTAAATCTTTATTAATGCCAGCAGGGTATAGATACATTAATCTTAACCATTCAAGCCCTTTGAGCGGAACTAACTGCTCTAAAAGCGTGCGTAGACCATGCTTTTGGTCCAAATCTTCACCCCAAGCACTTACATCTTGAGCTACAAGCACTAACTCTTTTACTCCACTATCCAATAAATTTTGAGCTTCATTTACTAAAAGTTTAGCTGGCGTGCTTCGATGTTTACCGCGTATGGATGGAATAGTGCAAAATGAGCAATTATGCCTACAGCCATCGCTGACCTTTAACCATGCAGAAGCGCTGGTGTTTTGTATTAGCCTTGCACCTATATCTAGATGGTTTTCTTTTAGTTGAAGCAACTTTGCCATGTGCATGGGCCAGTTAGTAAGGTCTGCATTGGCTAGCCATAAATCAACCTCTGGCAATTCTTTTTTAAGCTCCAATGCGCCATAACGCCCAACTAGACAACCCGCCACAACTAAATGTGGCTGGCGTTTGAGCCCGTTTATATGACTAATACATTCCAGAATGTGTCGCACAGATTCTTGCACAGCAGGGCCAATAAATCCGCATGTATTAATAAAAACCATGTGTGCATGGCCAAGATGTTGGACAATTTTTACATTGGGGCCAAGTGCGCCTAAAGTATGCTCAGTATCCACACGATTTTTGGGGCAACCAAGGCTTATTGTATATATATTGATGTTCTTCATGTGCTAACTTTTTATGCAGTTATCTTTAGTGGTGTCAATAGGAATGTAGTGTTTATGCAGATTTTAATGTAAATTATGATACTTCATTATGAATTTTACTCATTTGCAAGTGAATTTCTTTACACATTTAAACTTTACCTTACTTGACGAATGCAGGTTTTTAATTCAAAAATGTATTATAAAGTTGAGCAATTGTGCGGCATTTATATCAATTTATGAGGTTTGCATGCGTATACATTTAATATGTTTGTTCTTTATTGCATTTGTAATGTTAAATATAGTTGAATCCAAGGCTGGAAGTGTAGAGCAAGTAAAAAATAATATTGCAAATACGAGTCCTGCGGCTTTACCGCAAGGTGCTGTGGCCTCGCCGTATACTGGGCCTGCTGATCATTCTACGCCAAGTGTTAACGCTATTATGCCGCCAGCTTCCACCACTGCAAGCCAAGCGCCAAAAACAAATCCAAAGCAAGAGGCCATGAATGCCTATAATCAAGGTAAATTTGCCAGAGCGCACACTTTGTGGCTAGCTTTAGCTAAGGGTGGTGATGGTGAATCAATGAATAATCTTGGAATGTTATATGATGGTGGCAAGGGGGTTCCCTTGGATAGCAAGGAAGCCCTTATGTGGTTTCGTAAATCTGCTGAGGCTGGTTATGCTGGTGGTATGAGTAATTTGGGACGCATGCTCGAGCAAGGGCGCGGAACCACTCGCCATGTGGATACAGCCGCAGCTTGGTTTAGAAAAGCCGCCGACCTTGGGCAGTCTGATGCTCAATATAATTTGGGTGTGCTTTATGAGCGTGGTGAGGGTGTAATTAAAAATGATAAACATGCTGCATCTTGGTATAGTTTAGCCGCTGCCAATGGCCAAATTGAGGCTCAAGCCCGTTTGGGGCATTTATATCGAGTGGGTAATGGGGTAGAAAAGGATAAGGCCAAAGCTACATTACTATTATATGGCGCCAGTATGAACGGGCATGCCAAGGCTAAGGCAGAGCTTTTTGCCATGGCTGAAGAGCAATATAGGCATAAAGGCTTGCCGAGAGTTAATGTTTTTGGCTCAGAGTTAAGTGACCCCAAGGGTGTTAAGCGTGCTAGCATGCGCTCTGCCCTTGCAGTGTCAAAAGTAAAAGCTATTCGTGAAGATATGGCTTATATTTGCGATGTTTATGATTTGCAAAATAATGTACCTGGTGCAAGCCAGATGGCTGCATGCTATGGCACAATGGCAACTTCACAGGCGGAGCAACCCTTGGGTTTTTTGAAAATTGATTATGTTGTGCATGATAAAGAGCAGGCTAAAGCCATACAAAAAATGGTCGAGAGCCGCTTTGGCCCGCCTTCATCTGCTGAGGGTGAGTATGGTGCATTGTGGAATTTAGGTAGGGTAATTGTGGCTACACAGTATGTTCCAGAATCTAAAGAAGTCGGTCTTATGTATATGTTGCCTAGCGTGTATCATATGACTCAGCCTGCCGTTGGAAATTAGTATAAATGTATAGTAGAGTTAAAAAGTATACTTTGTAATAAAATTAGCAAGTTATAAATTGCTAGTAATTTACTAGTAATAATTGTATAAGCCAAACACGTTGTGAATAGCTATTCTTAAAATTGGTATTCAAAGCAAATTTTACAAAAATCATAATTTTTGATATGCATTTATCATTAAATGCAAGGAGAATATAGTGTCCAAAACTATTGCTGAAATTAATGCGAAGATTAAAGCTGGAAAGGCCGTTGTGCTTAATGCTGCTGAAATGTGCGAAACTGTACGAAAATTGGGTAAGGAAAAAGCCGCCCAAGAAGTGGACGTTGTAACCACTGGTACATTTTCACCCATGTGTTCTTCTGGCATGCTTTTTAACATGGGCCAGCCTGAGCCGCCACTAATTAGAGCCACAAAAATGTGGTTAAACAATGTACCATGTTATGGTGGTATTGCCGCCGCTGATGGTTATATTGGAGCTACGGAAGTTGTGGATGGTGACCCTTTAAATACTCCATACCCTGGCAAATTTCCATATGGTGGTGGTCATGTTATTGAAGATTTAGTGGCAGGCAAAAGTGTTGACTTGCGCGCTGAATCCTATGGTACAGATTGTTACCCAAGGCGCATGCTTGAGCGCAAGGTCACCCTAGATACTTTGCCCTTTGCTGAATTAATAAATCCAAGAAATTGTTATCAAAATTATAACGCTGCCGTAAATTGCACCAATCGTATTCTTTATACTTACATGGGGCCCTTGCGTCCAAAGATGGCAAATTTGAACTTTGCCACTGCTGGGCACTTATCTCCATTATTTAATGATCCTTACTTCAAAACAATTGGCTTTGGAACGCGGATTTTCTTAGGCGGTGGTATTGGTTATGTAATTGGTTCAGGTACACAACATGTGCAAGCTCCAAAACGGACTGAGCGTGGCATTCCGCTAACTGCCTCTGGCACAATTATGCTTAAAGGTAATTTAAAAGGCATGCAGGCAAGGTATTTGCGTGGTCTTTCTATGCATGGTTATGGATGCACACTTTCAGTTGGTGTTGGTATTCCCATACCAATATTAAATGAAGAAATTGCGTGGTTTACTGGTGTGGATAATGACGAAATCCTTATGCCTATTAAAGATTATGGGCATGATTACCCCAATGGTGTGCCAAGAATTCTTGCCCATGCGCACTTTGAAGATTTAATGAGTGGGGAAATTAACCTCATGGGCAAAACCATTAAAACAGTGCCAATGACTAGTTATACTTTGTCCTTGGAAATTGCCAATGAGCTAAAAAGTTGGATTGAAAAAGGTGAGTTTTTACTGACTGAACCAGTGGAAGGTATTATTTCCACATAATTTTAATATCTTTAATTAGCTGATGTGATAAAATAAAAGCGAAGCAGCAATGCTTCGCTTTTATTTTGCAATTAAGGCAAATCTTAGATTCTTTGTTTGTAATTCTCGTTAATTAGCTTTGTAAACAAAATGTTGAGATGTATATTTTTTAATGGTGTTATACAGCTCAAGTGGCTTGAAGGGTTTAGTAATGTGCTCTTGCATGCCAGCCTCAATGCTTTTTTGGCGATCTTCAAGCATGGCATGGGCAGACACTGCAATGATTGGCAATGAGTTAAATTGTGCATCAAGGCGAATTTGCTTGCTGGCTGTTAGGCCGTCCATTATGGGCATTTGAATGTCCATCAACACAATGTCAAATATGGTTTTGTGTATCATTTTCATGGCTTCTAGGCCATTTTCCGCATATGTTACCTTGCAGCCTATTTTTTGAAGCAATTCTGTAGCTATAATGCTATTAATTTCATTATCTTCCGCTAAAAGAACCTTTACGCCGTTAAGGTCTTGTATTTCATCAAGGCTTTTTTGCTCACTTTCAATCGGTGCGTTATGGGCATAGTCAAACACAAGCGTGCAGATAAAGGTAGAGCCTTCACCAAGTACGCTTTCAACCCTAATATCACCACCCATCATCTGCGCTAGGCTTTTAGAAATGGTAAGGCCAAGGCCTGTTCCGCCAAACATTCTTGTGGTGGTAAGGTCCGCTTGGGAGAATTCTGTAAAAATATTTCCAAGTTTTTCTTCTGAAATACCCACGCCAGTATCTTTGATTGCAAGGCAAATGCCTAATTTTTCGCTATCTTCTTCCACAGAAAAACTATCCAAGCTTATGGAAACAGAACCCTGCTTGGTAAATTTAACAGCATTGCCAGCAATATTAAAAATAATTTGCGTTAGTCGCAAAGGGTCACCAATGACAAATTCAGGCACATTCTTGGCAATTTTTGTATTAAATTCAATACCCTTACTTTGTGCAGATACTTCTAAATTGGCTTTAACATTGTTAATTATATTGTAGATTGAAAATGTTGTATGTTCAATTTCCATCTTGCCTGATTCAATCTTAGAAAAATCAAGTATGTCATTTACAATATTGAGTAAATTTTCTGATGAAGAATTTATTTTTTCAAGATAGCTGCTAACTTTCGACTCTTTATTTACATCCATTGCAAGGTGGGTCATGCCCAAGATGCCATTGAGAGGTGTTCTAATTTCGTGGCTCATATTGGCAAGGAATTGCCCCTTGGCGATATTGGCTTCTTGCTCGAGAACACGCTCCTTTTGCAGGTTTAGTATCTCTGTAATATCGGTAATGATGGATAAGCGTACTCTGTCTTTATCATCCCAAGCAACGCAAGCATCAACGTATTGTAAATGCTTGTCTTTGGCAGCATCATATCTATTCCAGGTGAAGGGGTCATCGCGTTGTTGAATAATGTCATTGGTGCAAAATGGGCATGGCTCATCCAAGTCTTGCAAAATTTCATGACAACGTTGGGATTCAATATTATCACTACCCATAAATTCATAAGCTGTTTTATTACAGTATATTAGTTTGTAAGTTTCCATGTCAGAAATAAAAATAGGCATGGGGAAGGTGTCGAGCATATTTTGCACATTTTTTTGTCTTGTGCGTAGGTTTTTCTGCATGGATCTTTGTTTACTTGTGTAAACAAAAAGTACAATAAGTAACATTATTAAAAGAAAAATTATACCCACCAACAGATTGACACTAGCATAGGATAAAAGTTGAACAAATTGTGATGCATAACTAGTTTTTGTTAAGTCATATAGCAAGATTTCACTAAACCTATTTTCAGGAAAGGAGGCAATGGCTTTATTAAAAATACTAATAAGCCTTGGGTCTACATCTTCGCTGAAAAGAAATGAAAATCTATCATAAACTGGTAGTAAGTTCACTATGCGTAGCAGTGGGTATCCACCGCGAGATATAGCCGCACGGGCTGCATATATATTTTCAAAAGTGAAATCTGCAACACCACTATCTACAGCTTTATACGCAGCATCAATGTCTTTTAATATAAGCACTTGATGCTTTGGAAATGCTTCTTTCACAAACCTAATAGTTACAGGAAGTAACTCTGAAACAGCAAAAACGCTGTCTTTAGAAATGTCGTAGCTTTTGCCTATCATGGCAATGGGGGTTGATAAAAATGTATCTGATAAAAGTGCGTTATATTCTCGAGCTTTAACGGGGTTTGTGTCATAGCTTAAATGCATATCCGTGTTGCCATGGCTTAAACTGTCTAGAGCCTGAGCATAGGTTAGCCCATGCATAAATTCAAATTTTAAGCCAGAAACATCTGCAATAAGCATCAATATTTCGTAGTTAATGCCCTCTAATGTTTTGGTTTCTGGATTCTGTCTTTCAAAGGGGGGCCAAAAGGCATCGTATGAAACTGTTATTCGTTCACTTTGTCTAATGAAGGCTTTTTCTTCGTCAGTTAAGATGAAAGGATCAGCGGCAAAAGCATGATTGCTTATGAAAATGCTTAATATAAAACACGATATGCCCAAGGCATACTTTAGATGCTTTACAACAAGAGAATACATGTCTTTATGTCCTAAATTTTAGCGTATTGTATATATAACCCCTCTTAGCAACGTACCAATGGCGGGATATATTTTTGTGCGCTGACTCTACGAATAAAGAAAAATATTGTCAAGCAAGTGAATATAATTAAGCCATCAGCTCACTCTTGTTAATACTATAAATTTTCTAGACTTTTATTCCTTCCTTGGCATTGACTCTGCACTATTTAAGTAGGCTTTCACAAAAAGCGGCAAAATTTTCCGCATGAGAGCCTAGTTATTTACGCATTGCTTGGCTACGAGGCCCATTAAGATAGCCCCAGCCTGCGCAACATTTAAGGAGTCGAAATGTTTAAGCATCGGAATAGAAACCATATGTCCACAGCGCTTGACAATGTTAGGGCGAAGTCCCTTGCCTTCGTTGCCAAGCACCAAGACAGCCGGAAGGGGAAAAATTTGCTCCAAAGCATTCAAGCTTTCCCCTTGAGCTTTGAGTCCGGTGCCGAGCACAGCAATATCCATTTCTTCGGCTTCATCCAAGGCGTGACCCAAATTAGTAACCGTCACAATAGGAAGATGCTCAAAAGCACCTGCGGCAGCCTTTTTAGCAACATCGCCAAGGTAGGCGGAGTTGTGCTTGGGCAGGATGAGCCCAGCACCACCAAGCGCATACAAAGTTCGGGCAATAGTGCCAACGTTGCCAGGGTCTTGAACACTATCAAGCGCAATAATGAGTGGCAGGGGCGCAATTTTTACGGCTTCCCACAAGTGGGCAAGGCTAACCCTACTCACAGCACCAAGACGAGCAATCACTCCTTGATGTTGGGCTTTGCACATGCCGTTGAGAACGTGCGTGTCAACAAGGGAAAAGCGAATGTCGTTGGCTCTACAAATATCAAGCATTTGGTTGGCTTCAGCCGTGCGCAATCCCTTCTTGATGAAGAGCGTATCCACCATGGTGGGCTTAGAGTTGAGAAGTTCCAATACAGGCTTAATGCCGGGCAGAAGTTGAGTATTATTCATGGTCGTATCCAATAAAGGTAAAATTAAAATAAATTGCTTTTTAAGCATGATAACTGGAGTGCATATGTCAAGTAAACTTTTTTTCTCAGCAAAGCAACAGCGGTTTAGCCTAAAAAAACTTAGCATTTGTTTGGGTATTATTACTCTCTGCACAGGTTGTGCATCAAAAGAAACTAAGTTTGTAGCACCTCAGCAACATGAAACGGCTTATGAAGTCAGCTCCGATATTAAGCTTACAGATCAACAAAAGAAAGTTTTTTACAGAACTAGCGACCTTGATAGAAACATACCTAAAAAAGGTATGCCAGCCGTAGCTAAGCAATACAGCCATTTTTTGAATAAGGGCCGTATTACCATGAAAACATTTTCTCAACGTTCAGAAGATTATCTAGGTCATGCTCGTGAGATTTTTAGAGATCGCGGCATGCCAGAAGAGCTAGCCTTCTTAGCAATTGTTGAAAGTGGCTATAATACAACAATCAAGTCACATGCAGGTGCTGCAGGCGCATGGCAATTTATGCCCTATACAGGCATGAGCTATGGTTTGCATCAGGATTGGTGGATTGATGAACGTCTTGACCCTTATGAGTCAGTGGAAGCTGCTGCAACTTATTTGAAAAGATTACACGGCTATTTTGATGATTGGCTGCTTGCCATAGCTGCCTATAATGCTGGCGAAGGTAAGATTGGTCGTGCCCTTAAAGGTACAGGCGCAAAAGATTTCTTTACCCTTGTTGAACGCAATCACAAGCTTGAATATAAAGCCCAACTACGCAAAGAAACTATTGATTATGTACCACGCTTCTTAGCCATATGCAAAATTATGAATAACTTAGAAGATTTAGGGTTTGATGATGTAGACATGGGGCAAGACCCTCTACATGTACGCGTTGAAGCAAAGCCAGGTACAGACCTACAAGCCATGGCTAAAGTTGTGCAAATGCCTTGGTCAGAATTTAAGAAAGTAAACAGCTCGCATAAGCAATATGTGACCCATGCTAGTAAGACAACCTATGTATATGTGCCAAGCCACAAGCAAAGTATTGCAAAAACATACGCAGCTAAGGGCAAAACTCCTTATGCTTGGAAAACAGTAACTGTACCTCAAGGCGAAACTTGGGCATCAATTGGCAAGAAGGCTCGCGTGCCTGTGGCAGCTCTAAAAGCAGCCAATGGCAATAAATCCCTACGCAGTGGTACAAAAATTCGCATACCCAATGGCCCAAATGTTAGAGAACCAAAGTTCACCACATATCTAGCAAGCGGTGGCAAATATAAAGTAAAATCTGGTGAAACTCTGTCTGGTATTGCTACTAAGCATAAAACAAGCACCAAGGCTTTGATGCAAGCTAACAATATAAAAGACGCTAGCAAGATACGTGTGGGCCAAGTGTTAAAAATTCCTGGTAGTGCCGCTGTAGCATCAAACAATAAAAAAGAAAGTAAGAAGACAACCACAAAAACAGCTGTAGCTAAAAGCAGTAAGGCTAAGACACATAAAATAAAATCTGGTGAATCACTACTAGGTATTGCCTTAAAATATGACGTAAGTACAAAGCAATTAATGAAGGCCAACGGCATTAAAGATGCGAGTAAAATTCGCTCAGGCCAAGTGCTTAATATACCATCAGGCAAGGCTGTTGCTCAAAGCAAGCCATCTAAGATGCACAAGGTAAAATCTGGCGATACATATTGGGATATCGCACGCAAGTATAATTTATCCACCAGTGAGCTTTTGGCCCTTAATAAAAAGAGCAAGTCAAGCACGCTGAAAGTTGGTGAAACTCTGCTTGTATCTTCAAAATAATATTTTCATCCTTAACCGAGTGGGTCACCAATCATGACTGGCTCATTGGGTGGATAGAAATTGCAAAAGGAAGGAAGCATCAGTTACTTAGCTGGTGTTTCTTTTTTTTGTCTATAATTTTTTCATACATTTCACGCATATTAGAACAATTCATGGGATTGTTAATGTCACCGTGTTTTTCAAGGTTGTCATAGTACCATATTTTATATTCAATGGTAGCCAAGTGTTTATTCAATAAGGCTATTTTTTCAGTGACAATGTGCTTTTGCTGTTCAAAAAGATGTTTGCGAGCTTGCAAATTTTCCTTGCCATCGCTCTTGCATAGCAGGAAATATTCTTTAATCTGGGCAATGCTCATGCCTGCATCCTTCATGCAATGAATAATATTTATAGTTTCAATATGATTGTCAGAGTAAATTCTAATGCCACCGGCTTTTCTATCAGCCTCTAATAATCCCTCTTTTTCATAATAGCGCAAGGTGTGAGCTGTGAGGGATGTTAGTTTTGCCACCTCGCCTATGGAATAATATTTCATGAAATTTTCCTTATAAATAATGCTTGACTTAGAGTATACTCGAAGATGTATACATCGCCCCATGACCTTGGTCAATAAATTTGTAGGAGGATGTTGATGAAAAAAATGTCAATTATTACAGAGGAAAACTTAGGTTTAACTAAGCTAGTATCTTCGCTTGGGTTGGCTAAAAAAATTGTTGCTGTATTTTTAGCTTTATTATTTGTAGCCACTGTGCCTGTTGCGTCCCTTGCAGCCGCTGTGCCACCTGAGCTAGGTGATAAAGTGAAGGTGGAGACAGTTAAGTTTAAGAATAGATTTGGTATTGAAATTGTTGCCAGTGTTTATAGCCCCAAAAAAATGGATAGCGGGAAAAAATACCCAGCAGTTGCCATTGGTCACCCCTTTGGCGGAGTTAAAGAACAAACCGCAAGCTTGCATGCTAAGTTATTAGCTGAATATGG
>CAYJCI010000036.1:9840-14907 GCA_964368595.1 uncultured Desulfovibrionaceae bacterium | reverse complement strand
ATGCGTGGCGGCAAGCTACAAGATAATAGCGTTTTAAGCCCTAAGGATTTAGAGGCCATAAATAAATTTAGTCTAGCCCAAGCTGCTTCACCTTGGTTATTATTACTAGTGCTATCCTTAATCTTAAACACGCCAAGCCTGCCATTTTTTGATGTAGTATTTAAACAATGGGAAATGCCGCTTGATATTATCCCTGGAAGCCCTGAAAAATTACGCTTTTTCTGGCAAGCCTATTTTTGGGTATTTGTAAGCACCATTTGTTGCCTACCTTTATTAAAAGTTAGTCGCCAAAGTGTTGGCCCCATGTTTGCCAAAGCCCTGCAAAGGGGCTGGAGGCCAGTGCTAGCAACGGCAATTTATTTTTGTATAGCCTATGTGATGAACCATTCTGGCAAGCTTGCCAATTGGGAGCTTGTGGCCAACAATAACATGATTTTACTGCTTGCCAATCAAGCTACTAGCCTATTTGGGACAGTCTACCCCATGGCCACTCCATTTTTGGGTTTAATAGCTGGGTTTATAGGTGGTTCTGCATCATCATCTGTAGCAATGCTAACTAAGTTGCAAGTTGCCGCAGCAGAAGCCATGGGCGCTTCACCATTGACACTTGCCTCTGCTAATGGCATTGGAGGTGGACTTGCTGGTGCGATTTCGCCTTCAAAGGTACTAAGCGCTGCCGCATCCATTGATAAACCAGAGGCCGCAGGAACTGTTATGGGCTATGCCTTTATGTTAACTGTTGTTGCTACGGCGGTTTGTGCTGTTTTGACTCAACTATGGGCTTTTTAATATTATATGAATACAGATTATGACGTAATAGTAGTTGGTGCAGGCCATGCAGGTTGCGAAGCAGCCATGGCTCTCGCGCGCCTTGGGCATAATACCCTGCTAATTACTGGTAATATTGATCGTATTGGCCATCTATCCTGCAATCCTGCCATTGGCGGCTTAGCTAAAGGGCATATGGTTCGTGAAATTGACGCACTTGGCGGCATGATGGGCCTTTGGGCTGATGCCGCAGGCATACAGTTTCGCACTCTAAATATGAGTAAAGGCCCAGCAGTTAGGGCAACACGCGCCCAGATGGACCGCGAAATTTATATGAATGTGGTTAAAAAAAGCCTTTTTGCTGAGCCTTGTCTTAAAGTTTGGCAAGACAGTGTGGAAGGCCTAAATACTCAAGGCGAGCGTGTTTGCGGAGTGCGCACAGCACAAGGTCTAACCTTTACAGCAAGGCATACGCTTTTAACCACAGGAACTTTTCTAAGTGGGCGTATACATATTGGCACCATGTCCACCTCTGCAGGGCGCATGGGTGATGCACCAGCTAAGAACCTTTCACAAAGCTTACGCGATTTGGGCCTTGAAACGGGCCGCTTAAAAACAGGAACGCCACCCCGCATCTTAAAATCAAGCATTGATTTTAGCCGTATGGAGGAGCAAGCTGGCGATACACCAAAGCCAAAGTTCAGCTTTCATGGGCCAGTATCTGAACTTGAACAAATTTCATGCTACATAACTTGGACTAACGAGCAAACACACGATATAATACGAACAGGCTTTGACCGCTCGCCCTTATTTACTGGTGTTATTCAAGGCACTGGCGCAAGGTATTGCCCATCGATTGAAGACAAAATTGCCCGTTTTCCTGACCGCAATCGCCATCAAATATTTGTGGAGCCAGAGGGATTAAATAGTCCAGAATGCTATATGAATGGCATTTCAACTTCCTTACCGCTTGATGTTCAAATCAAGCTTTTAAGTAGTGTCCCTGGCCTTGAGAATGCCCATATGGTGCGCCCAGGCTATGCAATTGAATATGATTATGTAAACCCAGTACAACTAAAGCCAACCCTTGAAACTCGCAAAGTAGCTGGCCTTTGGCATGCTGGGCAGATTAATGGCACATCAGGTTATGAAGAAGCCGCCGCCCAAGGCCTCTGGGCCGCCATGAATATTTCCTGCGAGCTACGAGAGTTACCACCATTCATCCTAGGTCGTGAACAAGCTTATACTGCTGTTCTAATTGATGATTTAATCACCTTAGGTACGCTTGAGCCTTATCGTATGTTTACTTCAAGAGCGGAATATCGCCTACTTTTACGTGAAAATAATGCCGATGCTCGCTTAACTGCTAAAGGCCGTGAACTTGGTCTTGTTGGTGATGCACAATGGCAGAAATTTGAAGATAAATACAATAATGTTGATAGATTAAATAATTTATTAGAAAGCACTCGCCTTGCCCCAAGCACAGGCCTTAATGATATACTAACCAAGGCAGGAGAAAGCCCAGCAGATAAATCCATGACCTTGGCTGAATTATTGCGCCGCCCTGCTCTCACTCTTGAGCAAATATGCCCACTTTGTAAAGATATCGAAGCCTTTGATGCTGATGTACAAACAGAAAGCCAAACAGTAATTAAATACGCAGGCTACCTACAAAGGCAAGAACAATTAGTACAAAGGGCAACGCGCCTTGAAAATATGGCACTACCGCAAGATTTAGATTATACTACTGTTGCAGGACTTTCCATTGAAGTTATGGAAAAATTACAAAAGCTTAAACCTCATACATTTGGGCAAGCAGGCCGCATTTCTGGCGTTACCCCAGCAGCATTGACCTGCCTAGAAATACATTTGCGTAAATTGCAAAGCTTTGCTAATGTTGACTAGCAATCAGTAAATAACTATTCATTCTAACTAATTATGAAAATAACAGACGTATTACTTTTTTTTGCATCAAGTATTGCTTTTGCCATATTTTTATATTGGATAATACCGCTTTGCAAAAATAAAATATATACTTACCGCCACAATGCCCGCAGAAAAAAGCTCATAGCGGACTTAATGAATAGATCAATGGCCCAGCGAAGTAAATTTCGCTTAGAAGTATTAGACGGTGACCTTAAGGGCTCAGCCTGTGAGGGCGTTTGTTCACTTGCTAAGAATAATAAACTAAGCATTGAAGTTATAGAAACATTTGGTGCTCAACAATGGAAAGATTGCACCTGTATTATATTTTTCCAGATTATTCAGAAGAAAAAGACTTTGTTTTTCTACTTTTCTGAAAAATGCATAGACGCACGCCGCCGTGGTGATATTACCAATTTAGATTTTGAAATTCCTTTGCAGCTTGAGTCTGGCCAGAAGCGCAAATCCTTGCGCTGTGTACCACCAAAAGATGCACTTCTAGGTCTAGGACTTTGGGCTTTACCGCCTGAAAGGCCTTTGCCCACAAGTAAGGGCGAAATTGCAAAACCCATGTATGCCTACCGCCCAAAACAAAATAGCGGCATTGCCCTTGCTGATGTTTCCGCAGGTGGGGCATGCATGTATATTAAGCCAGCGGGTGAGGAAGTTGTTAGCAGTAAGTTAAAAGCTGGTACACGAATTTTGACATTATTAATGCTAAATACTACAGCTATTTATAAAAAAAATACAGCACTTTGGATTTCTGGCCATATAATCTCTGTGGATTTTTCTGAAAGGGATAAAATTTGGCGAATATGTTTGCGCTTTGAAGCTTGGGCAACCATGAATGACAGTAAAAATGAAATTATGTGGTTTCCTAATGACGAAAATGGCTGCATACCGACTTTATCTCAGCTTGTTTTGCGCTGGAATATGCAGATAAATAAGGCAGAATAAAAAAATATGACACAAGAGTAAAAAAAAGTTGCATGACGTATTGATTTTTGTAACTCAACAATTTATCCTATGTTCACAACAAATTAGCCTTTATAATTTAATTGGCTGTTTTTTATAAACTTTAACCCCCGGAGGCCCTTTTGGACGGAGGTTCCGACAGTACGCTCTGGTCTCGGCTAAGTAAGCTTTTTCGCCGAGACGACGAAGAATCATTAGAAAAAGCAATCCTTGAAGCACGAGCCGATGGCGAAGTTGCAGCAGATGAAGAATCCATGCTCCTTAGCATATTACGTATTGATGATATGCAAGTTCAGGATGTTATGACCCCTCGTACGGATATTGATTGCGTACCCTCACAATCACCACTCATGGACGTGGCTAAGTTTATTGTTGAGTCTGGTCACTCACGTATACCTGTTTTCAATGATACAAGGGACAATATTATTGGCATTGTACATGCCAAGGATTTGTTGCGCTCCCTAGTTGAGCCTGAAAGACAAAATGCTCCAGTGGATGAGCTCATGCGCGAGCCATTCTTTGTGCCTGAAACCAAGGGCATACGCGAGCTTTTACAAGAATTCCGCACTCGTAAATTACATATTGCCATTGCCATAGACGAATATGGCGGCACATCTGGTATTATTACCATTGAGGATGTGATTGAAGAAATCGTCGGCGATATTGAAGACGAGCATGACGCACCAAAAGAAGAAGATATTCGCCAGCTTAGTAGCACGCGTTTTGAACTTACAGGCCGTGCTTATCTTGAAGATTTAGGCGAATTTGGTGTGTTTATCGAATCAGATGAAGTAGACACCATAGGCGGCTACCTCAGCCTGCAAGCTGGACATGTGCCCACTCAAGGCGAAGTTTTTCACATTGCTGAATGGTCATTTACCGTACAAGAAGCCGACGTTAAATTTATACGCAGCATCTTAATGGAAAAAATGGACTCCACACGCATACAGGAAGACACTTTAGAGTAATGTCACTTTTTCATTATTCATGGCTCATGCTTTTGGGGATGCTGGGTTTATGGCTTGGCTTTCCTAATACTGTATACCATGTGCCAGCCTTGGTTTTACTATACCCATTAAGCCTATATATTATTGGTATAAAAGCCAATAATTTCATGGAATCCTTACGCAAAGGCTGGATTGTGGGTTTGCTTGGCTCGTCTGCGGGCTTATATTGGTTAGCCATCCCCATTCAGAATGTGGGTGGATTGCCATGGCCTTTAGCCATACCTTGTGCCTTGTTCATGGGGGCATATGTTGGCCTTTATGGCGGATTATTCTCATTAGCCACATTTTCATTAAAAAAACTAACCCCCATTTGCCAATGCATAGCCCTCGCTTGTATTTGGTATGGGCTTGAAGTTTTAAGAGGTTTTGCTTTAACTGGCTTTCCTTGGTTGCA
>CAYJCI010000036.1:0-9740 GCA_964368595.1 uncultured Desulfovibrionaceae bacterium | reverse complement strand
GGTATGGGCTTGAAGTTTTAAGAGGTTTTGCTTTAACTGGCTTTCCTTGGTTGCAGTTAAGCTCAGCCTTTGTACCTTGGACTAGTTTTATTCAAGCAGCATCCCTCATAGGTGCATATGCATTATCTGGCGTATATGTATGCTCTGTTTTGATTATTGCATCTTCCTTAATGAATTCAAAAACCACCTTGCGCCCTGCTCTTTTGGGCTTTTGTTTTGCTATTGTTCCCATATTATTTGGAATATATACACTACAGCAAAACCCTTTAATTACAGAAAATACACAAAATGACCCAAGCTTTATTTTGGTTGAAGGTAATATTGACCAAAATATCAAATGGGAACCACCCTCACAAGCTGCAAGTCTTAAATTATATCAAGATTTGAGCTTGGATGCTGTACAAAAATTACGCAATGATAATCAAAAATTGGATAATGCTATTATTATTTGGCCTGAAACTGCCATGCCTTTTTATCTTGAGCGTCATCCTATTTTTACCAAAGAATTAACTAATTTTGTAAAGGATTTACAAATACCCCTCATAGTGGGTGCGCCTGGTGCCATTGTATATAGTAGAGAAAAAAGAGAAATATTTAACCGAGCATATTTAATTAATGAGCAAGGTAGATTATCAAATTATTACGATAAAATACACCTTGTCCCTTTTGGAGAATATGTGCCACCTTGGTTAATGATAAATTTTTTAGAACCACTTTTACAAGGCATTGGTAATTTTACACCTGGAAATTTAAGCAAGCCCTTACTACAAGGCGAACTTGCTCTTGGTATGCTTATTTGCTACGAAAGTGTCTTTCCACACATTGCCAAACAGCGTGTGGAAGATGGTGCAAATATACTGATAAATATTAGCAATGACGGTTGGTTTGGGGATTCATCAGCACCAGAACAGCATTTGCAATTAGGAATGTTAAGAGCTGTAGAACAAGGGCGTTTTCTTGTGCGCAGTACTAACACTGGAATTTCTGCCATTGTTGATAATTTTGGCAGGTTTATGTTAAAAGGTGAGCAATTTAAAGCACAGAGCTTAACAGGCTTTGCTAAACCTTTGCATGAAAATACAATATATTTTAATATAGGGCCTTATGTTCCCTATGCCGTACTTGCTATATTTTTGCTTGCTTTTGCCGTGGGCAGACGTCGAATTTAAAATAAATTAAGTAAAAAGATAGGAATGATTTAATCGTAAACTACTCAATTAGTAGAATTCACATTCTCAGATAAAAGTTTTTAAGGGAATGGGGGGACGGGTAAATTTTTCAAAATTTACCCTTAGCCCAGAAGAAACAAAACCAGAAAATATTAAAAAACCATAAAAAAGAATAAAAACATGTTACATCTACCAGAATTACGTACAAAAAGCATTGGCCTTACTGAGCGTTTTGAATCACTTTGGGGGCGGCTTTGACCTTGTGGGCTGTGAGGCACGCCTTGATGTTATAGAGCAACAATTGGGAAAGGCTGATGCTTGGTCTGACCCTGTGGCTTTGACTCCTGTTTTACAAGAAAAACGTAGACTTGAAGATGAAGTTGCAAGACTTAGAGCATTGCAAAAATCTCATGATGATATGCAAGAATGGTTAAGCCTTGCTGCTGAGGATGATGAGGCCTTAGAGTCTTTGGCTGAGCAAATTGAAAGCCTTGACATGCTACTAGACACCACAGAGATGACCATGCTGTTATCTGCTGAAGAAGATAGGCAAAATGCCATTTTAGAAATACACCCTGGGGCTGGTGGCACTGAATCGCAAGATTGGGCTGAGATGCTATTGCGAATGTATACTCGCTGGGCCAATACACACAAATATAAAATTGAACAAATGGATTATCTGGCTGGTGATGAAGCTGGAATTAAGAGTGTAACCATCCGAATTTGTGGTGATAATAGTTTTGGACTTTTAAAGAGTGAGCGTGGCATACATAGGTTAATACGCATTTCACCCTTTGATGCATCTGGACGTAGGCATACATCCTTTGCTTCGGTGGATATTATCCCTGACGCTGGGCAAGATATTGCACTTGATATTAAAGAAAGCGATTTGCGCTATGACACTTTTCGCTCAAGTGGGCCTGGGGGTCAAAGTGTAAATACTACAAGCTCTGCTGTGCGGGTGACGCATATTCCAACGGGCATCACTGCGCAATGTCAAAATGAAAAATCGCAACATCATAATAAGGAAACTGCCCTGCAGATTTTGCGAGCAAGACTTTATGACCTTGAGTTACGCAAGCGGGATGCTGAGAGGCAGGCACATTATGCTGGTAAAGAAAGCATTGCCTTTGGCAGCCAAATAAGAACATACACCTTACATCCCTATAGATTAGTTAAAGACCACAGAAGTAATACAGAGGTTGGTGATGTGGATGCTGTGCTTGATGGACGCATTGATATTTTTCAACGTGAATACTTACTTTACGAACACGATAAAAAACGGTAGATTAATGAAGTTATGCCGCAAGTAGATATTGAAAATATTATGCAAGAGCTTATGAACATGCATAAGACTCTATGCTCTGAAAATGCCAAGTCATCTTCGGCCTTTATCTTAGCACGCGTTATGCCACAGATGGATAAGAAGGCATGGGAGCGTCTTTGTGCAAAGGCCCCTGGCATGGGCTGGTGTGCGCTTGAAATTAATGGTGACATTCCAAGCATCCAAGCTCCAGTGCAGGCATTAAGCAATATAAATTTAGATGATGAACTTTCAGATAGTCTTTTAGATGCGGCATTTATGCAATATTTAGAAGTGGAAGTTACACGTTGTGTTCGTACAAATGCCCCCCTTACCTTGGTGCATTTTGAGCAAGTTTCTGATGAAAAAAAATCTTTAAAAGACACTACATATATTTTGCAAAAAGCCGTTCATAAATATGGAGGGCTTTGTGATGTTGTGGGGCCAATTGGCAAGGGGCGCTTGGCTTTAATATTGCCAGGTGCAAAAACATTTAAAGCCCAAAATGTGGTGGAAGATATAGTTAACCTTTGTGCTCAAGAAGAACTTTTACTAAAGGCTGGCATTAGTGGAAGCCTCAGCAAAGACGGAGCTAGTGATTTAATTGAACAAGCAAATTCAGCACTAGCGGATGCTTTTAAGCATAGCCAGACTGTGCGAGTTTATCAAAAAACTGCCATTGATATGGATGCAACGCTTGTACAATCGCATGAAAAACGCTTTCTTTTTGGTGGCGGTTAAATTTAGACTTAAACTATATATTGTGAGAGGAAAATATGTCCAATACAACACTTAGCGTGTGTATTATGAGTGGTAAGGGTGGCGTTGGTAAAACCAATATTACTCTTAACTTGGCCTATGCTTTGCATCAAATGTCCTATCCGACAATGCTTATGGATTGCGACATGGGCCTAGCTAACCTTGATGTATTGTTAAATATTACTCCAGAAGGAAATATTCAAGATGCCTTGCTTGGTAATAGCGAATTAAAAGATGTTTTGCATCCTTTGAAAGATGGCCTTGATATATTGCCTGCTGCATCTGGCGTGCCTGAGTTAGTTGAGCTTGATAGTGATCAGCGTGGCTTATTACTAAAAAGGCTTGAGCCAATGCTTGAAAAATATCAATATGTTTTCTTAGATTTAGGCGCAGGCATTACTGACATGGTGCAATCATTTGCAACAATGGCTGCTTTGCGTATTGTGGTGGTAACACCAGAGCCTACCTCTTTAACTGACAGCTATGCACTTATGAAAGTTCTACATGGCAACCATAATGTGCGTGATTTTATGGTTATTGTTAACCAAGTTGAAAGTAAGAAGGAAGAAAAACAAACCTTTGAGCGCCTTTCCACTGCTTGCCAAAAATTCTTGGGCATAGAACCAATACTACTTGGCTCAGTGCGAAACGACAATAAATTGGTAGAGGCTGTTCTGCGTCAAGACCCGCTTATGAATTGGGCTCCAGGTAGTGATGCAGGCGTGGATATTCAAAGCTTAGCTACAAAAATTCAAAAAATTCGGCTAAGTATGCTAGATGTCCTAGAAAAAAGAACTATTTTACAAATTGTTGAATAATAAGTATTTACCTTCAAAAAAAATTGTGTTATTATTCAAAAGCTTGAATGCAAATAGCTTTAATACTTGGAGAAAACATGAACAAAAGCGAACTTATCAAAAATCTTGCGGATGAGGCCAACTTGAGCATGGAAGATGCTTCCATGGTAGTAAACACCTTTGTAAGCTGCATGAAAGACTCTTTGTTAGCTGGTGAACGCGTTGAAATTCGCGGATTTGGTAGCTTCAAAGTCAAAAAATACGAAGGCTATACCGGTCGTAATCCTAAGACTGGTGAAAAAGTTACTGTTGAGCCTAAGCGCTTACCTTTCTTCCGCGCTGGTAAAGAATTAAAAGAATACCTCAACAAGTAGTCTTTTATTCTTAGGTTTGATAGCTACAAGTTTTTCAACAACTTGTACTGCGAATTTTCCTTCCTAATGACGGTTATTCAAAGCCGTCATTAGGATGTGTTTATTCTTTTGATGAATTTCCAACATTGGATTTTGAAATCAAAATTTTATTGTATTGCTTTATGGAGTGCATATGCAACTTAAAGGTGCTTTTACGGCCTTAGTTACACCTTTCCACAATGGTCAGGTTGATGAAGAAAAATACCGTTCCTTTATTGAATGGCAAATTCAAGAAGGAATTAATGGCCTAGTCCCTTGCGGTACTACTGGTGAGTCTGCAACTTTAAGCCATGAAGAGCACGAAAAAGTTATTGAAATATGCATAGACCAAGCAAAGGGGCGTGTGCCCGTTCTTGCTGGTGCTGGCTCCAACAACACTACAGAGGCCATACGCTTAACCCGCTTCGCTAAAGATGCTGGTGCTGATGGCGCGCTGTTAATTACCCCATACTATAACAAGCCAACCCAAGAAGGCTTATACCTGCATTACAAAGCCATTAGCGAAGCTGTGGACTTCCCCTTGGTTTTATACAATGTACCAGGCCGCACAGGCTGTAATTTATTGCCAGCTACTGTTGGTCGCCTTGCCAATGAATGTTCAAACATTATTGGCATAAAAGAAGCCACTGCTAACCTCTGCCAAGTTTCTGATTTGGTGGAATATTGCCCCAAAGGTTTTTACACAGTTTCTGGTGATGATTTCACAGTACTACCACTTTTAAGTGTTGGCGGTAGTGGTGTTATCTCCGTAACTTCAAACATAGCCCCAGCTAAAATGGCCGGTCTTTGCAAGGCATTTATGCAAAATGATTTAGAAAAGGCTCGCCAAATTCATTATGACCTTATGCCTCTCAACAGGATAATGTTCATTGAAACCAACCCCATGCCTGTAAAGGCTGCCCTTGCTATGATGGGCAAAGTTGGGCCAGAAATTCGCTTACCCCTTTGCAACATGGGTGATGCAAATCTTGAGCTTTTGAAAAAAGCACTGCAAGACGCTGGCTTGGTTTAATAACTAATCTTAAAATTTGAAATATGCTGCAATTGGCTTAGCGCTAATTTGCAATCTATTATTATTTTATTAGCCATTTACATTTGGTAAAGCCTTGGCTTAAAGGCCATAAGCTGGCGTAATTACTACTTTTTAAAGCAATACAATTACACGCTAAATCCCTTGTCACTTGCATATTATTGTTGCTAATTTTAATTATTTAGGGCATTATTTTTGCCTTGTTTGGCAATATATAAAAAGACATAAAATCATATGCAAAACTCTGCTCAAATCACCATAAAGCTTGATAATACTTCCATAAGCATTAATTTTTCTGGCACGTGGAATATTGCTAAAAACCAACCAAGCACCCAAGCCGTTATGGATGCTTTAAACCAGCCTAATTTACAAGCTATCGAACTTACATCCGAAAATTTAGAAGAGTTTGACAGTACCCTGCTTGCATTGGTGGTGCGCATTAATAAATTTGCGCAAAAAAACAAATTAAATATTTCCATACAAAGTCTACCCATAGAGATGCAAAAACTCTTAGACTTAGCTCAAGCCGTACCCGCACAAGAAGAAGCCACACGTAAACACGTTAAAGAAACTTTTTTAGAAAGTATTGGCTCATATGCTTTAAATCTTCCCAAAACTTTGAATGATGCCACATCCTTTGTGGGGGACGTTGGGCTTTCTTTTGCTCGACTTATTCGCGGTAAATCCGACATGCGCATGCGTGATTTACTAGCCGCAATACAAGAATGTGGCGCAGAGGCTCTACCCATTGTATCCATAACCAGCCTACTATTTGGTTTAATCTTAGCCTTTGTGGGGGCTGTACAGCTTACGCAATTTGGTGCACAAATCTATGTTGCAGGCCTTGTTGGCATAGGTATGTTAAGGGTTATGGGCGCTGTCATGGTAGGTGTTGTAATGAGTGGGCGCATGGGTGCAGCTTATGCAGCACTTATTGGCACCATGCAAGTTAATGAAGAAGTGGATTCCTTAGTAACCTTTGGCATCTCCCCCATTGATTTCTTAGTAATGCCGCGCATGATTGCATTGTGTATCATGACACCATTACTCACACTTTATGCTGATGCCATGGGCATTGTTGGTGGCTACCTAGTGGGCACGCTAATGCTTGGTCTTAGCCCTCAAGAATACATTCATGCCACCATTAATATGGTTGCATTTAAGCATGTTATCATTGGCCTTGCCTACGGTACAAGTTTTGGAATTATCATTGCCTTAACTGGTTGTTATCAAGGTATTCGCTGCGGAAGAAGTGCCGCTGCAGTTGGCATGTCAACCACTGCCGCAGTGGTTAATGCCATTGTGGGTATTATCATTGCAACTGCAATTATTACAATAATTTGTAACGCCCTAAAAATATGAAGCAACAAGATAAAAACATCATCTCCGCACAGGGGCTCAAGGTCGGCTATGACGATTTTGTGCTCATGAACGATGTCACCTTCAATGTAAAAAAAGGTGAAATATTTATCATTATGGGCGGCAGTGGTTGCGGCAAAAGCACACTTTTACGAGTACTTATGGGCCTAAAATCCCCCATGCAGGGTGAGCTTTCATACAATGCTGTTGGTTTCTGGCCAGGTAGTGATAAGCAACGCCAAGAAATCATGCGTTGCGTTGGTGTTTTATTTCAAGGTGGCGCTCTTTGGAGCTCCATGACCTTGGCTGAGAATATAAGCCTACCATTACAGCAATATACCAGCCTAACTCCTGACGATATCCAAGAACAAGCTGAATTAAAGCTTGCCTTGGTTGGCCTTGCAGGCTTTGGTGATTATTACCCTTCTGAAATAAGTGGCGGCATGCGTAAGCGTGCTGGGCTTGCTCGTGCCCTTGCTCTTGATCCAGACATACTATTTTTAGATGAACCATCCGCAGGGCTTGACCCTGTAAGTGCAAGACTTTTGGACGATTTGCTTCTACAATTACGTGATGGTTACAATAAAACCATTGTGGTTGTAACACATGAGCTAGCCTCACTTTTTGCCATCGCAGATACAGCCATCTACATAGACGCAAAAACAAGAGCCATAGCGGCTATTGGTAACCCACATGAGTTATTAGATAATAAAGACACACCAGCTGTGGTCTTGAACTTCCTCACGCGTGGTGAGCATGATGATAATAAGTAATATAATAAGGAGCATATATGAGTAAAGACATTAGCAAAAGCAAGGTTGGTGCATTTGTCATTGGTGGCATAGCCCTCTTTGTTCTAGCCATTGTGTCATTAGGCGGAAAGGATATTTTTGCCGATGATATTGAATATGTACTCTATTTTGATGGCTCAGTGAACGGGCTTTCCATAGGCGCACCTGTTGTTTTTCGTGGTGTACCCATGGGCAAGGTTACCCAAATCCTTTTGGTTGCAAATGCTAGGGATGAAGCCGTAACCATACCAGTTTACATTACCATCAATGCTTCAAGTATAGCCTTTGTGAATAACGCAGGCGCCGAGAATATGGATACCACTTCCCGCGCTGAACTTATGCGCCGCATGATTCAACGTGGCCTTAGGGCAAGATTGCAAATGCAAAGTTTAATCACTGGTCAATACAACATTGATCTTGACTTTTTCCCTGATACTCCAGCACGTTATCATTCAGCCAACCATGCTTTTGAAATACCAACTGTGCCCTCTCCGCTTGACCAATTCCAACGAACTCTTGCCCGCCTCCCCTTAGAAAATATGGCAAAATCATTAAATGACGCACTAGACGGCTTTGCAAGACTTACCAATAGCACAGACCTACATGCAGGTATTAAAGCCATGCGCGCAACTTTTGAGAACACTGCAGAATTCACAACAAATGCAAAATCCATCCGCGATGACTTGCAACGAACACTTAATGCCCTTGGTGATACAAGCGTTACCATTGATAGCCAGCTACCAGAAGCCATGACAGCTTTCCAGCTTGCCATGAATGGCTTTGCTGCTGCGGCCAATCAATTGGAGCAAGTGCTTGTTTCTACAGAGCAATTAGTTTCACCAAACTCACGTACCATCCGTGATATGCATGACACCCTAGGTGAAGTTTCTAAAGCTGCACGCTCATTTAGAGAGCTTGCGGAAATGCTTGAACAACACCCCGAAGCCCTATTACTAGGAAAAGGAGGAAAACAATAATGAGTATTACAAAAAATTCTAAATTAAACCTTATTCTTAGCCTACTGATGCTTTTAATGCTTACAGCTTGTGGCGGGCGCAGTGCTGAAACATCATTCTATGTATTAAATAGCGGAGCAACCACTCCAGCCATGGCACTAAATGACCCTGACGCTCAAGCAAATATGCCTAAAGTTCAATTACGAGCTGTTGATATGCCTAAATATCTTGATCGCTCTGCCATTGTAACTCGCGAAAGTAATGGGGTTCGCCTTCAACTTGCAAGCTTTGACTCATGGGCCGAAAGTTTAGATAGCGGAACAAAGCGCGTAATATCTGAAGTGCTTACACCTTTATTTTTTGAAAAAGAAGTCCTGCTACTACCTCTTGATGATGAGAGCATGGGCCCTTGGCAAATATTTATTCAAGTTCAGCGCTTTGATGGAACCATAGGCCAAGACGTGGTGCTTGATGCACGCTGGACAGTTCGTGATTACCGTGACAATATACTTTTAAGCGGTGCATTTGTTGATAAAGTGCCTGCAGGCCTTAGCTACGCAAGCCTTGTGCAAGCACAAAGTGACTTATTAAAAAAATTAGCTGAAAGTATGGCTACTCCAATAATTTCAGCCGTTAAGGAAGATTAATTAAAAAAGCCTTTACAAATGTTTTTACAACATTAATTATAATATATGTTAAACAACTAACAAGGATTTATATATGACCGCACTTACTAACGCCATTGACGCCGACCGTAGCCGCGTGCTCATCGTTGATGATGCACCAGAAAATATACGTATTCTTGGAGAGTTACTTAAAGATAAATACACCGTCATGTTTGCTCGCAATGGGCAAGATGCCCTGCGCCTTGCCAAGCAAGATCCACAACCTGACATTATACTACTTGATGTTATCATGCCTGGCATGGACGGCTACGAAGTCTGCCAAGAGCTTAAAGCAGATAGAATAACCAATGACATTCCAGTGCTTTTCATCACTGCTCAAAATGATGAACAAGAGGAATCACGCGGCCTAAGCATTGGCGCTGTGGACTATGTAAGCAAGCCATTTCGCTCAACATTAGTCACCACACGTGTAGATAACCAGCTAGAGCTTAAAAAACACCGTGACCAATTGGATGACTTGGTTAAAGAAAGAACTAA
>CAYJCI010000035.1:7105-14918 GCA_964368595.1 uncultured Desulfovibrionaceae bacterium | reverse complement strand
TAATTCTAGCCGAATTTATGGCAAAACAAGAAAAGTACGCAGCAGCCCTTGATGAAAAAACCATAGAGCTACTCTACCTTTCAGCACCACTGCACGATGTTGGTAAAGTTAGCATACCAGACGCTATCCTACAAAAACCCGGTAGGTTAACTGAAGAAGAATTTGAACAAATGAAGGAGCATACAACACGTGGCCGTGATGCTCTATCCACCGCGGACTCTAAGCTTGGTTCAGATTCATTCTTACGCATCGCACGAATTGTAGCCTATAATCACCATGAGCGCTGGGACGGCAAGGGCTATCCTCAGGGACTTTCTGAAAATCAAATCCCATTACCAGCACAACTCATGAGCGTTGCCGATGTATACGATGCTCTAACTAGCAAGCGTGTATACAAACCTGCCATGCCGCACGAGAAAGCACGCGATATTATAGTTGAGGGTCGGGGCACTCAGTTTGCCCCTGATGTGGTGGATGCTTTCCTTGAATTACAAGAAGAATTTAGATCCATTGCTGAAAAATTGGCAGATAATTTCGACCACGAATAACAGTATATGACCTTAAACAAAGCTTAGCTTTAAAAATATTAAAGCCTGTAGCTCCTTCCCTTCTGGGTGAGAGTTACAGGCTTTTGAATTTATAATATTAGATTAATGTGGCAAAGCTTAAAACTTTGCTTTAAATCAACTTCAATAATTATTCAGCAGTAATAACCTTTACGCCACCCATGTATGGCACAAGTACATCTGGCAGCACAATAGAGCCATCAGCTTGTTGACCATTTTCAAGTAAGGCCACAAGGGTACGACCAACAGCCAAGCCAGAACCATTTAATGTATGTGCAAATAATGGCTTTCCGCCACCTTTAGGGCGGTAGCGAATGCTTGCACGCCTGGCCTGAAAATCACCACAATTAGAACAAGATGATATTTCACGATATGCATTTTGCCCTGGTAACCAAACTTCAAGATCATAAGTTTTAGTTGAGCCAAAGCCCATATCGCCACCGCATAAAACAATTGTTCTGTAGGGTAATTCAAGAGCTTCTAATAATGATTCTGCATGCCTACGCATAAGCTCTAATTGATTATAAGAATCCTCAGGGTGAGCAAAGCGCACCATTTCAACTTTATGGAATTGATGTTGGCGTATTAAGCCCTTGGTATCCTTACCATAGGAGCCAGCTTCGGAGCGAAAACATGGTGTTTGAGCACAATAGCCCAATGGCAACTGGCCTTCCTCAAGTATTTCCTCAGCATGCAAATTAGTTAAAGGAACTTCTGCAGTTGGTATTAAAAAATATTCCCAACCTTGCAAGCGGAATAAATCATCTTCAAATTTAGGTAATTGCCCTGTGCCAGTCATGGCTTTGCGATTAACAATTAAAGGTGGAGCAATTTCCACATAGCCATTTTTCATATGCGCATCAAGGAAAAAGCTAACCAAAGCCCTTTCAAGCCTTGCAGCCCAACCCCAATAAACTACAAATCTTGAACCAGCAAGCTTACTACCGCGCTCAAAATCAAGACCATTTAAAGCAGTGCCAAGCTCCCAATGCTCTTTTACAGCAAAATCAAAACTAGGAATATTACCAAAGCGATGAACTTCAACATTATCATGCTCATCCTTACCATCTGGCACGCTTTCATGCGGAATATTTGGCACATCCAAAAGCCATTTATCAACAAGATCCTTGGCAGCTTCAGTTTCAACATCAAGTGCTTTAATACGTTCAGAAAGTTTACCAAGCGTGGCAATGCTTTCACTGGCATCTTCACCAGCTTTTTTGCGCTTACCAACTTCAGCAGAAGCAGCGTTTAGCTCACTTTTTAGGCCTTCAACCTCTGTTAATAAACGTCGACGGTTTGCATCTAATTGTTGAAATTCAGCAATATCTAAAGCAGAATTACGCTTTTTTAAAGCATTTTGCAGTATTTCTGGATTTTTTTGTAGCATTTTTAAATCTAACATATTATCTCCTTGGCATAGCTAATAATAATATTCTTAGCTTGCATAAAAGTCAATTTTTATGCTCTTAAAACACCTGCTATTAGGTGCATAGCAATCATTTTTATAATTACGCAATTCATATTATTCTTGCATATTATGAACTTGCATATAAAAATAAAATTGTATATAGTCTAGAAATATTCTAGAGGGTGACAACAGTCACTAGCTATTATTTAATTATACCCTTGGAGGTTCTAATGAAAAATCGTGCAATATTATGCATACTTACCCTTGCGTTCATGACTATATTTGGTACAGCATGCGGCCCAAGCAATACTGTAAAGCTAACCTATCCTGCTAAGGATAGTAGTTTATTACCAGCTCCTTCAGCCCCCACTGTGGCTGTAGTTCTTTTTGAGGATAAAAGACCTCACACCCACCTCGGAACACGTAAAAACAGCACAACTTTTGCGGCTAATGTTGCCGTTCCAGAATGGGTAAGCCGCTCTTTTGCTGACGCGCTTAACCGCCATGGCTTGCAGGTTTCCTATGCAGAAACAGCTGATATTGCACGCATGGCTAACCCCAAATACATAGTTACTGGCAAAATTAACCATGCTGAATTAAAAGAAGTTTCCATGACAGAACTTCGCGCAACCATGCAGGTTGATATAGTTCTAGCTGGCCCTCAAGGCCGTATTTTAACTGAAGGCCTATCAGCAAGCCAAAGCGAAAGTGGTATTATTGTTGAAAGCACAGCCGAAAAATTATTATTACAAACTGTGCAAGAGCTAATTAAACCAGGTGCTAGCAAAGTATCTAAAACCATCCTAAAGTAACAATATGAACTTAATAACCAGCCCCTTGAAAGTATTTTGCCGCAAAGGCATACTATGCTTGGGGCTGGTATTTTTTTCAATATTCCTCATATATCCTGCGCAATCATTTGCAGAAACGCTAAAATACACCTGCACCCTACCCTATAATAATGACGTAGAGCCGCAAACAGCACAAATTGTAGCAAAGTCTTTTGCATATATTCAAGCCCTCATAGAAGTGGAAAAAGAATTTAAGAATAACAAAGCCATAAGCATTGGCTTAAAAGACACAAGCTTGCGAAAAGCAGTTGCTGCAGAGCTTTACGCCGTTAATGTTAAATCTGAGCCTGAAGACTTCACTACACCTAGTGGTGATGTGCACGTAACAGTTGAGATAAGCCTACCAGAACATACTACAGGCCAAAATATTAGCAAGTTATTAGAAAATGTTAGCTTACTAGAAATGAAACTTGAGCTTATAAATTTACTCAGTGAACTATCTAAACAAGGGCAAAAAATAATTCTTATTCGCTCAAACATCCAAAAAAATGCTCACAACCTATCGCCTCAAGCCCTAAATGCCGAACTTGAAAACATTAGCCAACGTTTACAAGCACTTTGGCTATATGATGAAGCCTTAAACTCTTTTAAGGAAACTTGGAACAACCCAAGCCTGATACAAACTAAACTACTAAAAGCAACTAAGCTAGCGCCTGGCATTGCCGCATTATGGGCAGCTCTTGGCGAGGTTCAATTACAATTGGATCAGCCTCAAAATGCTTTAAAAAGCTTAAATAATGCACTGAATTTACAACCAGATAGAGCAAGGGCATTTTATGCGCGTGGCCTTGGGCATTTACGCTTACAACAACCAACCCTTGCCAAGGCTGACCTTGATACGGCCTTAAAATATCAACCACATATGGCTACATGGCTTAATGCACGCGGGGCAATTTTCCTCGTACTTGAGGATTATGCTAATATGTGTGAGGATTTTGAACAAGCTTGTGGCCTTGGTAATTGCGAAGGTTTAGCCCATGCCCGCAAGCGAGACCTTTGCCTACAATAATTGGGGGTACACTTGTCAACGCATGTTTTAATCAAGGTGTATGGTCATATCTGGCCTAGTACTGAGCAATTTTATCAAGCACTTCTGCCACAAATTCCCACATTAGAACAAATGGATGAAGCCCTTGAGCTTGATGGTGATCTTTTGCGAATTAGCTTTGAAGGTATGTACTTTCCATTGGAGGATGTGCTACCAATTATCCAATCCTTTTTAAATAACGATAGCCAAGGTAAATTAGATTACATTGACCTTGAGGAATGGACTTTAACAAGACATAGCATAAATGGTGTTAATATAAACACAACTTGCCGTTCCCTCAATGATGTTATGGATTATTCTGGCCATTAATTTTTAATTAAAATCGCTATACTTCGCATAATATTAATACTTTCGTGATGCTGTGAAAATCATTGCATTTTTTATGGTACAGTTATTGCTTAAAGAGCACTGCAAATTAAGTAAGGAGTGTATCAAATGTCCGATGTTTCCGTTTCTAGTTCCAAGAACAATGAGCCCAGCTTTAACATGCTGGCATTACAAAGTGTGCCTGGCCTTTTGCTTGTAATAGCAGTGGCTTTGCTTGCATACTATGTAGCCCCAATGCTTGCTGAGATATCTTTTTTCAAAGATTACCTAAGCTTAAAAGACTTTTTATTAGCCATCATCTTCGGTATTATTATTCGTAATACTGTAGGCATAGCCCCTGTTTTCAACCAAGGCTTGTCTTATTCAACCATTATGACCAAGACTGGTATCGTACTTATGGGTGCTAGCTATTCCTTGGCTGGCCTTATTTCCGTAGGCGTTGATGCTGTTATCTTTATTGGTGTTTTCCTATTTGCATCTGCCTATATCATGATGAAATTATGCCTAAAATTCAACATGTCACCCACATTGTCAGCCTGTCTTGCCGCTGCCATGTCAGTTTGTGGTGTATCAGCAACCATTGCTATTGCTCCAGCTGTTCGCGCTAAAAACGAAGATATGGCCTACACCATAGCCATTGTACTTATGTTTGGCCTTGTGGCTTTATTAGTTTTTCCTATTATTGGTAAGATGTTAGCTTTATCTGACGTTCAGTTTGGTGCTTTTGCAGGCGTTGGTATTATTAACTCTGCCCAAGTGCTAGGTGCAGGATTTGCTTATAGCACTGAGGCTGGCACTGTTGCTGGTATTTACAATATTGGACGAGTACTTTTCTTGCCATTTGTTGTATTATTACTAGCTATTATGGTTGCATCTCACGAAGCTGAGCAAGGTGGACAAACTGAAGCTGTAAAAATTAATAAAATGCGCCTTATTATTGATAAATTCCCACTATTTGTATTGGGCTTCCTTGCTGTTGTTTGCATGAATACTTTTGGTATGCTTTCAAAAGAAGAAGTAAAAGTATCTAAAAACTTTATGGAATGGGCGTTTTTACTTGGCTTTGCTAGCATTGGCATGACAACCAACCTAGGTGACCTTAAAGCCGCTGGTGTAAAGGGCTTTGTACTTGGATTTGGTGTTGCAACTGTGAAGGCTGTTTTAGCCCTTGTTGTAGCCATCATGTTAATGAAATAATGTTCCCAAATGTTCCCTCAATGACTCATTAGCAAAATAGTTCAAAATAACAACTAGATGTAATCAGTCATTTAGCGAAAATGAAAAAACAGCCTTGGCAACAAGGTACAAAAATAGCCTTTTTTACGAAGGGGGAGCAAAAGCTCCCCCTGATTTTTTTCATATAACCATATGTTTTATAATGTTTAATACAAATTTTACTTTGTTGATTTTCCGTTTAAAAAGTGTTCTTAAAAAACGTTCCCCACAGGGAACATATTTGCTTTAAATGTTCCCTAATGAACTCATAAAATGTTCCCTAACATTACCCAAAACAAGCCAAGAAACTTAACATCCGCAAATTACAGTATAAAATACTTTGGCACGCTAGTTGCTATATAGAAGACATGCGCGAGCATAAAAAAAACTCAAAGGATAAAAACATGTCAAACTTTTTCAAAAATCTGTCTAAGTCCCGTCGTCAAGATGCAATCGTTATCAGCCTTGGTTTACTTTTAGTTTCTCTTTCTAAATTTTTGGCTTAATTTTACAGCTTTATAAAGCTAAAAATACACGGTTTGTACTACACTAACCGTGTATTTTCATTTGTAAGAACTAACAACATGATATACAATATTTCATCATGAAGCGTATTCTCATTGTCCACGATGGCAAACCTTTAAGTTTAGATGCCAAAAGCAAGCTACAAAATTCTTTGCAACACACTTCTATTGCAAACCTTTTATACATTATTCCTCAAAATTTAGTTCACTATGGGCAGGTGGATCAACTTGCAAGCCCCATTTGTAAGGATGAATTTATCCAATATGTATACGGCTTGGGTATTGAAGAATGCCAAAAAGCTCTACAGCCCTTGGTTAATGAGCTTGAGCAAGTGAGCGAGGCTAATAATTTTGAAATTAAATTGCACGTGCGTTGGGGCAATGCCGCCGATGCTATATTAGAGTTAGCCAAAGATGTTGAGGCTGAAGAAATATTCATACAGCAAAAATGCTTTGATATTGACTGGGCAATTATGAAGGATTCATCCCTTTCAAAAATTGCAGAAAACCTGCATATATTATGATGCATGGCTATTTTTTAAATTAACTTTACAACTATCTTCATTTACTACCAATATGCAAAAAAAATTCCTTTTACTCATCTTTACAATGTTTTTTGCCCTCGGCACATTAGTTCCAAATGCTTTAGCCGCTGAAACAAGTAACAGAAAAACACAAGCTTACAGGTTTGGCGTTATTACTTTAAGCCACCCATTAATAATTTATAGGCAATACCTCCCATTTATTGACTATATAAATAAACAATCACCATGGGAATTTGAGCTTGTGCTATACAAAGAATATGCAGAAGTTGTGGAAGCCATAAAAAATGGTGAGCTAGACATGGCCCTACTTGGCGGTAGTTCATTTGCTAATACTTCAAAATTCACACGCCTTGAGCCCATTGCCTCTGTCTTATCGCGAGATCATAGCGCAAAAACCTATAGCCTTATTATCACAAAAGAAGACAATAATAATATAAACACTGTGCAAGATTTACGCGGAAAGTCCATGGCCTTTGGCCCAACACAATCCACTTCAAGCTATATTATACCTCTTAATTTCTTAAAGGTTAACGATATTAATCTGCCAGATTTTAAGATTTATAAGAACTTAAATAGCCATGATGCGGTGGTTCGGGCGGTGCTTCGTGGTGATTATGACGCAGGAGCCATTGGTGAGGCATTTGCCCAGAAATTTTTGGGGCACGGTCTTAAAATTGTTGGCGAAACTAGCAAATTTCCAAGCTTTATAATTGTAGCATGTCCCAATGTTTTACCAGAAGTTAGACAGGATGTGCAGAATATACTTTTGAAAATACAAGCCAATAATCAAGATTTCATTAAAATTTCCAATGATTGGCCTGAAATTTTACGGCATGGTTTTGCTCCGGTGGTGAAAGATGATTATAAAATCTTTCAATCATACCATGAAGCGCAATAATACTTTATGCCATTGCTAAAAGGAATATAAGTGATAAGTTATTTTATTAAAAAGAAATATCCAGCTTCAGGGAACAACAAATTGCGCTTAGGCATACAAGCCAAGCTATTGCTAACCGCCATCCCTGCGCTGGTATTTTTTACAGCCATAATAAGCTATAGTATTATTGAGCGCGAAAATAACATCACCTATCAAAATACAGTACAACAAGGACTTAATTTAGCAAAAAGCGCTTCCCTACTCTATACAAATGCTAGAATCTATGAAGAATTACAAATGGTTGACCCATCTGGCATGACAGAATACTTAGAGTATTTTATGGAAGATTTAATGCATCTTGATCCACGCATGCGTGGCTTTTTCATCCTAGATGCACAAGGTAGAGTTGTGGCCCATAATAATTTGCGTGAGTATGGAAAAACTTACAA
>CAYJCI010000035.1:0-7005 GCA_964368595.1 uncultured Desulfovibrionaceae bacterium | reverse complement strand
CACAAGGTAGAGTTGTGGCCCATAATAATTTGCGTGAGTATGGAAAAACTTACAATTCTCAAGAAATACAAACATTATTAAAAAATAAAAATGACGTTATTAAAGAAGTTTACACCGAAACTGACCAGCATGTTTTACAAATTACCGTTCCGCTTGCCATTGCTTCAAAATACTGGGGTTTGTGCCGTATTAATTTTTCGCTTAATGAAATGTATGAATACAACACCAGCTTGCGTAATGAAATTTTAGTATTAGCTGGAATTTTATTATTAATATCATCCATTGTTGTTTGGCTACTAGGTATTCATTTTGTTAGGCCAATTCGCGCGCTTACTAAAAAAATGAATACCATTACCATGCAAGGCAATTTCACCCATGAGCTAGCTAGTGAGGCTACTCGCGAGGATGAAATAGGCAAACTACAAGATAGTTTTGCATGGATGCTCTCAAGGTTGCATGACATTGAGGAAGAGCGCTCACAAAGCATTGAAGCAATGCTACAGGCGGACAAGTTAGCCACAGTTGGCCAATTGGCTTCAGGCCTTGCACATGAAATTAATAATCCACTAGGTGGCACTATTCTTTGTTTTCAAAATCTATGTGAAGGCGATATGGACGAACAAATGCGCCAACAACATATCGATGTTATTAATGAAAGCTTAGAAAAAATACGAAAAACTGTAAGTGAATTTTTGCGCTTTGCAAGGCCTACACCACTATCCATTCGTGAGGCATCAATTGAAGAAATATTCACCCATTGCATAAATTTGGCTGATTTTACCTTAAGCCGCCACGGCATAGTCATTGATACATGGATTATGTCAGATATGCCACTTGTGCGCCTAGACCCAGATAAGATGGAACAAGTGCTCTTAAATCTGGTCTTAAATGCTGCCTACGCCGTCAAACCAATGCAAGCTGAGGCAGAGGCTGCGATTTTACTAAAAGCTTACACAGAGCAGGATTTTCTTTATATTCTTGTGGCTGACACTGGGCCTGGAATTGCTAGGGACGTTCAAGAAAAGATTTTTAACCCTTTCTTTAGTGATAAACCAGAAGGGCAAGGAACTGGCCTAGGGCTTGCTGTTTCTAGCGCAATGATTGCACAACATAAGGGCATATTGAGAATTAAAAATAATGAGCAGCCTTGTTACAAGGGCATTGTATATACTGGTGCTACTTTTGAAATAAAAATACCTATAACCCATGAATAATTAAATTTATTGAGCAAATTATGAGCACATATTCCATATTATTAGTTGAAGATGAACTTTCCATGCGCCTAGGAATGCAACAAACATTGCAAAAAGCAGGCTATAGCGTGCAAGCAACAGCCAGCGCAGAAGAAGCCCTACCCCTATTAAGCACTGATAATTTTGATTTAGTTATAAGTGATATACGTATGCCAGGAATGAGTGGAATTGAGCTTTTGCAGCATATTCGTGAATATACACCAGATTTAGGCGTAATATTAATCACAGCCTTTCCTGAGGTGGAGCTTGCTGTACAGGCCATTAAAGAAGGCGCTTTTGACTTTTTGTGCAAGCCATTTCAAAGTGATGGATTATTGATTGCTGTATCTAGGTATTGCAAGTATTTAGACTTAAAAAAAGAAAATACTCGCCTACGCTTTGAAAGAGGTGAGGAATTTATAGGTAAAAGCCCTGCCATGCTTAAGGTGTTTGAGCGCATTAGCTCCTTAGCTGATGCTTGCGTGCCTGTGCTTATTCTTGGCCCTAGCGGTGGCGGTAAAGAGTTAGTAGCCTCGGCTTTACACAATTTAAGTGGTCGCTCTTCAAAACCATTTATAAAAATTAATTGCGCAGCCCTACCTGAACAGCTTTTAGAATCTGAACTTTTTGGGCATGAAAAAGGTGCATTTACTGGTGCCCAAAATGCACGAAAAGGCAAATTTGATGCAGCCAATGGCGGCACATTATTTTTTGACGAGCTTGGAGAAATGCCCCTAACTATTCAAGCAAAATTACTAAGGGTGCTTGAAGACCAAGAAATTACGCCCATTGGGAGCAATACGCCGCATCAGGTAAATGTAAGGATGATTTTTGCAACGGCAAAAGATTTAGAAGAAGCCATGGAGCAAAAAACATTCCGCGCTGACTTATATTATCGCATAAACATAGTCCCCATCCACCTACCGCCACTTTGCGTTCGTGGAGAGGATGTGGAGCTACTTGTGGCCCACTTTATGGATATGTTCTGCACAGCTCACAATCGAAAATTAAGCCTTTCAGATGAAGCAAAGCAAGCACTATACAGCTATTCATACCCAGGTAACGTGCGAGAATTGCGCAATAGTGTTGAAAGAGCAGTACTACTAGCCACTGGTGATACAATTCGCGTAGCAGAACTGCCAGAAAAAATACGCGTGCATGCAGCACAACAACAAGAAGATAGCGCTAAACAAAACACTGAAAAACAAGACCTTCCAAGCCCCACTCTTTCAGAAACAAGGGCTCAAGTTGAGCGTACTCGTATTTTAGAGGCATTAGCACACACAGGCGGGAAAAAAATTCAAGCGGCAAACCACCTAGGCATTACCCGCAAGCAATTGTGGCTTAAAATGAAAGAATTAGACATTCAAATATAACTAATATAATAATTCTTACATTTCAGACTATTGCAATAGCCTTCATAATTTTAGAAGTTTCTAGACTTTTATTAAAATTATTCTATTTTTTTTCATGAAATATCTTGACTTTTTGTATCTAATCAAAATAAAGTGAAATTGTACCTGATTGGGTAAGGCTGTGCTGTACAAATGGTTTGCACAACACAGCCTTACCATAATTGGGATTTTTTTTGATCTTTTGCCTTAAAACTACTTTTTTATATTTTCAAACAAGTTAGCAAGGCAACTCATGAGCATGATCATAGAATTTTAGCCACAAATCATTACAAGATTTGCGTGCCCACGAATAAAGGCTTAAAATTAGGCATATTTTTGCATAATTTCGGCGCCAGCTTTCTCCACATCAACCTTAAATTGCTCACGTGCGGCAAGCAGCTTTTGGCTAAGGTCTTTATCATGTAGAGCAAGGATTTGGGCCGCAAGCCATGCTGCGTTGCGTGCGCCTGCTTTATCTGTGGCAACTGTTGCCACAGGGAATCCAGGAGGCATTTGCACAGTAGAGTAAAGCGCATCAAGGCCTGAAAGAGCAACATTAGACACTGGAATACCAATAACTGGCTTGATTGTACGAGCCGCCACAGCACCAGCAAGGTGAGCTGCCATACCAGCTGCACAAATAAATACTTCAACGCCGTCCTTTTCTAAATCATCAACCAATTTTTCAGTACGCTCTGGTGTTCTATGTGCAGATGTAACAGTGAAAACAAAAGGAATTCCTAGCTTTTTCAATATTTCAGTGCAAGGGCTAATTTGCGGTTCATCAGAAATTGAACCCATAAATATTGCTACTTTTGTCATTTTGCATCCTCTTTTTATGTTTTTTCAAAACCATGTTAAATATTTAATATTTTTAATATTAATTCAGCATACTTTTGATTTTGTACTAATTCGCTAAACGGTCAATACCCTTTTGACCAATATCCTTGCGGTATTGAGATTTATCCATTTGGATTTTGCCAAGAGCTTCATAAGCTAAGTCCTTAGCTTCATTCAAGCTATCACCTAAAGCAGTAACACAAAGCACTCGACCACCACTGGATTTTATTTTGCCATCTTCCATGCGTGTACCACTATGGAAAACTTTAACATTTTTCATTTCATCAGCTAGGTCAATGCCAGTTATTTCCATGCCACTTTCTGGACTTGCAGGGTAGCCTTCAGCCGCTAACACAACACCCAAGGCAGATTGATCAGTATATTCAATGGAAATTTTATCCAAATTACCATCTATACAAGCTTTCATTATTATATCTAGTGGAGTTTGCAAGCGCATGAGTAAGGGCTGGCATTCAGGATCACCAAAGCGAGTATTATATTCAAGCACCTTAGGGCCGTCTTCTGTCATCATAAGCCCAGCATAAAGCACACCTTTAAACATACGCCCTGAGCTACTAAGCGTGCGTAAAACTGGGACAATTGTCAAATCAACTAAAGCTTGTAGTTGATCATCTGGTAGGATAGGGGCTGGGGAGTATGCACCCATGCCGCCAGTGTTCGGGCCGGTATCACCATCAAAAATTGGTTTATGATCTTGAGCAGAAGGCAGGGCCACAGCGTGTAAGCCGTCACAAAAACAAAGTAGTGAAACTTCCTCACCAACCAAACACTCTTCAATAACTACAGTATTTCCAGCTTCACCATAAATCTTATCACGCATGATGTCGCCCAATGCATCTAGGGCCTCTTGCTCAGTTTGAGCAACCACAACGCCCTTACCAGCCGCAATACCATCAGCCTTAATTACTAGCGGTGCGCCTTCATTTTTAACATAATTGCAAGCAGCACTATAATGGCTAAAATGCGCGCCCAAAGCTCTAGGAATATTACCTTGAGCCATAACAGCTTTGGCAAATGATTTACTACCTTCAAGACGGGCACAATGTTTATCAGGGCCAAAGCAAGGGATGCCAACTTCTTGCATTGCATCCACTATACCCAAAATTAAAGAAATTTCAGGCCCTGGCACAACCAGCTGAATATCATTTTTACGAGCAAATGACACTAAAGCAGATATATCGTCAGCGGCTATGTCAACAATACTAAAACCATCAGCCTCAATGCCGCCATTACCAGGCGCAACAAATACCTCTTTTACATTAGGGCTTTGCCTTAATTTCCAAGCTAAAGCATGTTCTCTGCCACCAGACCCTACAACTAGTACATTCATGCTAACTCCTTAATTTTACAAATAAATAAAAAATGTATTCTGTATACAGTATTCTCTTTTCATTAATTAAAAGCTGTGCTACAAATTGATTATACAATAAAGAAGTTTAACTTTAGCCTTCCATAATTATTGAAAGACTTTCACAACAGACTTGCTTTAGCCTTAATGAATTTTTTATTTTAAAATACAAAAGGCAAACACACAAGGAATATATTATGAAACAAAATTTGTATTTGCTAAAAGAACCTGAAAAAATTTGCCACGAAAGCATTGAAAATACACAATTAGCTGGTATTCGCTGGACCATTGGGCAAGCGTTAAATTCTTCTCAATACAAAGCAAAACTGGGCGATATTAGACCAGAAGATATAAAAACACTTGATGATATACAAAAATTACCCTTTACCACGGCTGACGACCTAAAAGATGGCTATCCCCTGCCATTACTATCTGTCCCTGAAGAAAAAGTGGTCAGAATACACGCATCATCAGGAACAACAGGTAAAAGAAAAATACTTGCCTACACCCAAAACGATGTGGATAATTTTAACCTACAAATGGCAAGATGTTATGAACTTGCAGGTATTACAGCAAATGACAAAATGCAGGTGGCTGTGGGCTACGGCCTTTGGACGGCTGGAGCAGGCTTCCAGCTTGGCTCAGAGCAACTTGGCGCATTGACCATACCTGTTGGCCCCGGTAACCTTGAAATGCATTTACAGCTATTGCAAGACTTACAAGTAACATGCTTTGGCGCCACTGCGTCCATGTCATTATTACTTGCTGAAGAAGTCGAAAGGCAGGGGCTTCGTGATAAAATTGCCTTACGTAAGGTAATTTGTGGGGCTGAGACACGTAGCGAAAAAATGCGCATCTCCATTGAGGAAAAGCTTGGCCTTGAAAATAGCTACGATATTGCTGGCATGACAGAAATGTACGGCCCAGGCACAGCCATAGAGTGCGATGCGCATGATGGTTTGCATTATTGGCCTGATTTATTTTTTATAGAAATAATTAACCCTGATACGTTAAAGCCAGTTGCAGAGGGCGAAGTTGGCGAAATGGTGGTAACAAGCCTTCGTAAAGAAGCAAGCCCATTAATACGCTATCGCACGCGCGATCTTTCACACATGATTAATGGTAAATGCTCATGTGGCCTTAGCATCCCTAGACATGGGAAGATTGTAGGTCGCAGTGATGACATGATAATCTTTCGTGGCGTTAATATTTACCCTGGGCAGCTTATGCATGTTGTTGAACAATTCAAAGAGCTTGGTTATGAATACCAAGTTGAGCTTAAAAGAGATGATAACTCTTTAGATCATATGCATATGTTTATTGAGCGTAAAGAAGGAATTTCTAGCGACAATGATAAAAATTTAGCTGATGCCGTTAGTAAAAGAATGCATAAAAGTATTCTGGCAAGGATTGGCATTAGTATTGTTGATGCGGGTTCATTGCCGCGTACTTTTGGTAAATCAAAACGTGTAACTGACCTAAGATAAATATAATTTTGTAAGAATTTACAAGCTACCAGCTTTTTAGTAAGATTAATTACTAGATAAACAAAGGAGCATTTATGGATCTTTTTGAAGCAATTTTTACAAGGCGTAGCATACGAAAATTTACTGATAAAGAAATATCTGACCTAGAAGTTAAAAAACTTTTAGAAGCCGCTATGGTTGCGCCTTCTGCTGGTAACTCCAAGCCCTGGCGCTTTATTGTGGTGAGAGACCAGCAAAGCCTTGATGCTATTGCCAAACACAATCAATATGCCCAAATGGCACCTAGTGCATCAGTTTGCATTGTGGTGTGTGCTGATTTAAGTGCTGAAAAATTCCCAGGCTACTGGCAGCAAGATTGCTCAGCCGCCATTCAAAATATGATGCTAGCAGCCCGTGGGCTTGATATAGGCACTGTATGGACTGGTGTTTACCCTGAAAAAGAACGCTGCATAGCATTTAAAAAACTGTTTGAGTTGCCAGAGCATGCAGAAGTAGTTGGCATTGTGGTATGCGGCTATCCAGACCAGCCTTTTAAGCCGCGAGATAATTATGATGAAGCTATTATATTTAGCGAAAAATGGGGTAAGTAGGAAATAACGTATTATATTTTGATATTTAATTAATTTGAAAAAAAGGGCGTAAACATTTACGCCCTTTTTTAATAGTAATCTTAATACTTAACT